>JAGWZD010000055.1 GCA_018968995.1 Bdellovibrionales bacterium | reverse complement strand
ATCGAACATCGACTCGACATAGCCTAATGCTTCGCTAACACTGCTCGAGGGGGTCCAGTCTTGAAACCAAAGACTCGCCAGGCGCTGAGACTCTCGAAAGCGATACTCCCTGAGGCCTTCTTTCTTTAAAAGCGATACATAATCTAAAAATAGCTCAATCACCTTTTCTGGTATTTTCCTGCCGGCGGAGGTGAGACCAAACTCGACGACCCCTAGCGTGAATCCTTTGTAGACATCCGTAGAAAAGCGAACTGAATTTGCTAGGTCCTCTTTCCGCAGCCGATCCGAAAGCCCATCGGGATGAGAACTTGAGATTAATCCATCAAGAAGCAAATGGGATTTTGTTTTCCACGACCCCGACACATCAGGCAGCTCAAAGTAAAGCTTCAGAGTCCGCTCTTCAGAAATCGGTTTAATCTGAATCCACCTCTTTCCTAAATCCTTGGGGATGATTCCACCCGAATACTTCAGAATCGCTAGGTTTCGGTTTGGCACACCAGAGAACGACTGCTTGATCCACTTCGAAACAACATCCAGTGGCTCTTTAGTAATAACAACGAGCTTCATTCGATTAGCAGAGTACTGATTTTCCCAGAATCGAACGAGCTCATCACGCGTGATCCCCGAGAGGCTTTCTACAGTTCCGGTTCTGAACCGAGCTATTCGGTGCGTAGGCTCCAACATCATCCAGTTCATTCGAAGCAGAAGCGCAGATTCTAGTGCGAGGTTTTTCCGATGCTCACTATCGACGGCATGGACTTCCCGGGCAATCAGATCCGCCTTTAATAGTGGAGAGGTCAGTAAACACCCGAGACGCTCCAGTCCTCCTTTCAACGCAGAGTGAGTCACTGAAAAGTGGTAGCCACTCCTAAAATGACTTGTGGACGCGTTCGTATCTCCCTGGTTTTTCTCGACGTAACTCTTGTAAGCACCCTCTTCTGGATAATCCTTACATCCATAATTCAATAGGTGCTCTAACAGGTGCGCTGTACCTAAGCGATTATCGGGGTCTTCTGCAGCACCCACCCCCACGGCCACTGCTGCAGTGGAATGCTTAGCCTCTCGGTCCCGTATCAACAAAACACTCAGACCATTTTCAAGCTCGAACGTCTTTAACTGCCTTTTGTCTAGACTCGATTTTAGCGGTAAAATCGGGGGCGCACTGAAGGTCGAGACCCCACAGAAACCGAAGACCATCCAGGTCACAGATAAATGTCGAAGAAACAGTCTATGAACTGTCATAGTTTCACGATGAAGATTAAACATAGAGTTACCCTACACAGACTCTCGATCTTAACGCCAAAAGAAAAATGTTTTAACAAGAAGTTGTCCGATCATCGTGATCGGAGCGCCTATTTCCTTGATCTAACGCGATCGAGACAACCATGTCGCTTAACACATTGGTCACTGAGCGCGCCCTACCTAGGATCCAGTCCACAGAGAGCAAAAGAGTGAGATTTTCGGTAGATATTCCAACTGTGGTCAGCACCAGAGCTAATGAAATAAATCCTGCCTCCGGAACTCCGGCGATTCCCATCGCTGTCACGATACATAAAAAAGCCCCAGCAAGTTGTTGCGTGAGAGTCAGATCCAGTCCCATGGCTTGAGCAACAAAAAATAGAGCCATTCCTTCATACAAGATAATGCCATCATTATTTAGATTGGTGCCTACGCATGCCCCCAGAGCTGAGGACTGCCTCGAGATACCCAGCCGATCCAGCGCCCGAAGCGTAAATGGAAGCGTTGCTAAGCTACTATTGGTTGCCACAGCCTGAACCACCGGTTCTTTGGCCTCGCGCCAAAACACTGAAAGGGGAGTTTTCGCAAAAAGCCGAATCCATGCCTGATAGGTCAAGAGAATATGAATTAAAAGCCCCAGAAGACCAACACCGAGATATGGAAATAGAGCAATCAACGGAGCGAATCCATATTTCGCCACTGAGGAAGCCACAGCTGCAAATACTGCCAAGGGAATCAGTTTGGTGATCCAGAAAAGGATCCGCTCCGAGAGACGCTGAGCGGACTCAAAAAAAACTCGAATGGAAGTGGCACCCTCACCTTCTCTTCGGATCGCAGCTCCCAGCAAGAGTGCTAAAATCACTCCCGGGATTACGGCGTTCTCTGAGAAAGGCTGCATGACGCTCTGAGGAATCCATGCGCTGATTGTTTTCAAGAAGTCTACTTTTGGCAGAGACAACCCCGGATCGGACTGGCCTGCGCCAGCGCTCCAAATCTCTCTCAGGCCCAAGCCAGGCTTGAATACGTGGGCAATTCCAATTCCAATAAAAAGAGCAATGAGCGCGTTCATCAGCGCCACAGTGAATAGCCGCGCTCCGTGCCTGAGGGTCACCTCGGCCTTGGTCACTGCATTCGTAATCGCACAAAAGAGTAACGGAACTGCCACTGCCTTTATGAGTTGAATCACGCCTTTGGAGATTTCAAGAAACACGGAACCTGCGCCTGCTGGGCCCCCAAGAAATGGGCCCAGCGCCATTCCGGCAGCAAGAGCGATTAAAATTCTAATCATGAAGAGTCCTTTTTCTTTCCCAAGACTCGCTTATCCCGAACCTGGCGATGATACGAGATGGCAAAACGATGAGCCTCATCCCGGACGTGAGTGAGTAATTTGTACGCTGGCATATGGGGTAAAAGATTCACCGGATTCTTCCGTCCTGGAATAAAGATACGTTCTAGAGATGATTTCAACTCCGTAGATCGAAAGTCACTTTCTGTCCGGGCCTTCGCTAGCCCGACCACTGCAACACCCTGAATTTGTAGTTCCTCGAGGATTGCCACAGCTTGAGATAACTGACCCTTCCCGCCATCAACCACAACCAGATCGGGAAGCTCATCCCCCTCGCGTCCTAGGGCAGCGAACCTTCGACCAAGAACCTCTCGCATCGTCGCGAAGTCGTTGGCGCCTTCTACTGTTTTAATCTTATACCTTCGATAGAGATTTTTATCAGGCGCTCCATCAACAAACACCACTCGTGAGGCAACAGCGTCTTCGCCATGAATATTAGAATTATCAAAACACTCGATGCGATGAGGCAGCTTCGAAAGCTCTAACTTTTCTTGCACCTCTTCAAGAGCAGCAAGACCATGCCCGCCGGAGTGCTTCGCGTTTTGCTCTACCGAGTACTTGGCATTCTGCCGAGCCACTCCAAGAATTTGTTCATCTAGCGGGCTTTCTGAAGTGCGAATTCGCAGTCCCAAACTCGATTCCAGCATCTCAAATTCAGAGTTCTCAGGCGGCACTGGAATCAGGACCTCAGATGGCCTCGACAACCCCTCTCCTCCAGCTTGACTGAGGTCAGGTTTAGAATCCAAGGCGACATAATACTGAGTGAGAACCCCCCCCAGAATTTCAGAATCCGAAAGAATAGGATCGGCATTCTGCACATCGAAGTGCCGCACGGATATCAACCGCCCCCCTCGGATCTGCAAAATTACTGCATGGAACACGAGCTCGCTTCTTGCGATTCCGATGACATCGCGATCGCGATCAGAGCCTGCCTCAACCACCCCTTGTATTGAGGTAATTCCCTCTAGCGCTTGAATCTGATCTCGAAAGTGTGCCGCACGCTCAAATTCCTCGGCTATTGCAGCCTCATTCATTTGACCCCGAAGGGATCCCAAAAGCTCGTCTGCTTTTCCTTCAAGAATCGACATCGCCTGATCGATCGATTTCCGGTACCCAGCCTCATCCGTGAGCCGCACGCAGGGCCCTGAACATTGATCGATCTGATACAAAATGCAGGGGCGACTGCGATGCCGGAAGGTGTTGTCTGAACAATCTCGCAGCCGAAAGGTATGATTCAGCAGCTGGAGGGTCTGTCGGGCCGACCAAGCCGAAGGAAACGGGCCAAAGTACCTGGCCCCATCCCTCTTGACGCGTCGGGTCCACTCCAAGCGAGGAAACGCCTGTGCAACGTCCATTTTCAAGTAAGGATAGCCTTTGTCGTCCTTTAACCTCACGTTAAATCGAGGCTTATGCTTTTTGATCAGCGTACACTCTAAAATGAGCGCCTCGTTTTCAGTCTCAGTCAGGATCAAATCAAAGGCATAAATGGCCGTTACCAAGAGCTCCGTTCTGAGTCGCTCATGACGGGCCGCTTGAAAGTAGCTGGAAACCCGGTTCCTGAGATTCTTGGCCTTGCCGACGTACAGAATCCCCCCCGATTCGTCCTTCATGAGATAAACGCCAGGCAATGTGCTGATGCTTCGAGCCTTCTGAAGCAACTCCGCGCGTCGCAGTTCGGGGTTTGGGGCTTGATTTTCCACTTCAGTCATCTATAAGTAATTTCAAGAATTTACTCAATTTCCCCAGAGAGGAAAACCATGGCTAAGACCGCCGTTGCTCAAGAAGCCCTATCCTATTGCACCAGCTGCAAAATCGACCTGGCCCACACCATTGTCTCGATGAAAGGTGATCAGATTGCCAAGGTCGAGTGCAAAACCTGTAAGAAAACTCATGCTTACAAAGCCCCCAAGGGAGTGACAGAAGTCGCCCCGAAGAAAAAGCGAGCGAGCAAGAAAGCTGCAGATGAAGCGCAATCAGCAAGCACCATTGAGGCGGAATGGGAAAAGCTCATGAGCGCCCACAAAGATGCTCCTTTTAAGGCTTATAATTTAAAGGGCAAGTTTACTTTAGGGGACAAGATCAAGCACCCCAATTTTGGTGAGGGAATTGTCGGAAAGCTGATTTATCCGAACAAGCTCGAAGTGATTTTCCGCACCGACATCAAGGTTCTCATACACGGCGGCGCCCCGAACTAACGCGCTCTTTCGGTCGGCATTCAACTCACAGTGGCGATATCTAGGCGCAAGCTGAGGCTTTTGCTCTTGTCTAAAGCATTGTTCAGCCTTCGCTCGAGTTGCTCGAGATCAGCACTCGCTTTGGCGGCATCCCTCCAATAAGCAGAAACTGAAGACTGTTTTGCCCATTGCTTACTCAAGCGCTCGACGTCAGCGATTGCGGGAGCAAGCTTCCGGTACTCTTCAGTCCGCAAAACCGAGGGAAGCTTTACGGCATGAGATTTTAGATCGCCGACATGACCACCTGCAGTTCGCAGAGCGTTCTTAAATTCCTGAGAGTGAACCCGATATTGCGCTAAAAAATCGGATGTCGGCTGATTCTGCGCGGTACGAATTTGAGCCTGCAGCCCTCGAAGTTGATCAATGGCGTTTAATAGCGCCGTCTCGATGGCAATTGCATGCGGCGCAACCAGCATCTTCACAGCTTCCTGCTTGATGTCTTGCTCACCCAACGCCGGAGCTTTTGCTCCTGGACTACTGGCCCAAGAACCGAGGCTCAGCATCAAAACAGAAACCAATACAAAACTTGCCCATCCTTGTCTCATCTGATGCCTCCTAAACCTGGAGCTGCAGTCAGGTGCAAACAAGAAACCAAGAAGAGCAACGCTAGAGCGCGAGCCCGAGACTCAATGCACGAACTCGGCGAAGGCGGTCGCGAAGCTGAGCAGCCTCTTCGAACTGAAGCTGCTTTGCTGCCTCGCGCATCGCCTGCTCCATCTTGTGAATGATCTTCGGAAGCTCCTCGATTTTTGTAAAATATTCGCCTGCTGCCTGAGAAATCAGCTCAATAGTGGCGGTTGAGTCGAGCAGATCGAGACCGGCCATACCTTCCGCTCCTGATTCGGCGGCGCTCCAAACGCTTTTTCCATGGCCCGATCCAGCCCCTGTACGTAGAGCCCTCTTAGCCATCGCAGCCGAGTCCAACTTGTCCAAGACCTGCGCTTCCTCTGAAACCATTGGCGCTGGAATCGCCTTCTGGATCGTTCTTGGAACAATTCCATGCTCGGTGTTGAAATCTTGCTGAATTTTTCTACGGCGCGCCGTCTCTTCAATAGCGATGCGCATACTCTCGGTAATTCGCTCGGCATACAAAAGAACATAACCGTTTTCGTTTCGAGCAGCGCGACCAATGGTCTGGATCAAAGAGCGCTGACTGCGCAAAAACCCCTCTTTATCGGCGTCCAGTATAGCAACTAGCGATACCTCAGGAAGATCTAGACCCTCACGGAGAAGGTTAATTCCAATTAAAACATCAAATAGACCTAAGCGAAGATCCCTTAGAATCTCGATTCTCTCTAAGGTATCAATGTCCGAATGGAGGTACTTCACCTTCACGGACTTCTCAGTGTAATAACGCGTCAGGTCCTCTGCTAGCTTTTTGGTCAGAGTCGTGACCAGGACTCTTTCTTTTTTCTCAACACGCTTACGAATTTCTACTAAAAGGTCATCTACTTGCGTGGTAGCTGGACGCACCTCTACTTCAGGATCCAGAAGCCCGGTGGGTCGAATTACTTGCTCGACAAACTCTCCAGCGGTTTGCTGAAGCTCATACTCTCCCGGGGTTGCAGATACATAGACCACTTGGTTTCGCGAGCGCTCCCACTCTTCAAAATTGAGCGGACGATTATCAAGCGCCGAGGGGAGACGAAATCCATGCTCCACCAGCGTGGATTTTCGGGCTCGGTCGCCACGAGACATTCCACCGATCTGCGGAACAGTAACGTGACTCTCGTCAACGATCAGAAGCCAATTCTTCGGAAAATATTCGAGCAAAGTGGGAGGGGCCTCTCCGGGCGCGCGCCCAGTAAGATGCCTCGAGTAGTTTTCGATGCCCTGACAGAATCCGAGCTCTTCCATCATCTCAAGATCGAACATGGTCCTTTGTTCGAGGCGCTGAGCTTCAACTAATCGACTATTCGCCCGAAGTTCGGTTAAACGTTGCTGCAGCTCAACTCGGATCGAGTCCACAGCTCGCTTACGATTATCCAAGGTGGTGACGTAATGACTACCTGGGTAAATCGTGATTCTGGGAATTTTCTGAATACGAATCCCTCTTAAAGGGTCAATCTCGGAAATCGACTCGATTTCATCCCCAAAAAACTCTACGCGGATGGCGCGTTCCTCTTCGTAAGCAGGGTAAATCTCAACAACATCCCCTCGAACTCGAAAAGTTCCGCGATGAAAGTCGACATCATTTCGCTTGTACTGAATCTCGATGAGCTTTCGTAACATCTCTTGTCGCTTAACCTCACGCCCTGTCTCGAGATAAAGCAGCATTCCTTCATAGGCCTCTGGCGAACCCAGACCATAGATGCACGAGATAGAAGCAACAATCAAAACGTCGTTACGATCTAGAAGCGAGCGTGTAGCCGAATGGCGAAGTTTATCGATCTCTTCGTTGATTGCAGAGTCCTTCTCGATGTACGTGTCGGTGGCCGGAATATAGGCCTCGGGTTGGTAATAATCGTAGTAGCTGACAAAGTACTCGACGGCGTTATTGGGAAAAAACTCTCGAAATTCACTAAAAAGCTGCGCCGCTAATGTTTTATTATGACAGAGCACTAAAGTAGGCTTATTCGTCTGGGCAATGACGTTTGCCATAGTGAAGGTCTTGCCGGAGCCCGTTACCCCTAGAAGAACCTGAGCCTTTTTTCCTTCATTCACTCCGCGAACCAATGCTTCGATGGCCTGCGGCTGATCCCCTGTTGGCTGAAAAGGTGTCGCGAGCTCGAACTTTCTGTTCGACCGAGAGCCCGCCATCAGCGGTACTCCCATGTTGTGCCAGTAGGACTATCTTTAATCTCCACGCCTTTCTCGAGAAGCTCGGTACGAATCTCGTCAGCACGCTGAAAGTTTTTCGATGTACGCGCTGCCTTGCGCTCCGCTATTAAAGCCTCGATCTGTTCCGGTAAAATTTTTCCGCCCGTTCGAGCACTTTTCACTCGTGAAATATCCGCTAGAGCCTTCTCTGGATCAAGTCGACCAATTCCCATAAGCTCGGCTAGATCATTCTCTAGTAAAGAGATTAAAGCTTGAGCCCCTAAAACAGCCGCAGGCGTGGCCTGTGTAAGAGGCTCAGCTGAGATTCTATTGAACTCTCGGATGAGCTGAAAAACGGCCGACAAAACCTCCGGCGTACCAAAATCATTAGCCATTGCATCCATGAGCTGCTCTCGGGTCTTTTCACTCTCTGCAACGAACTCTCCCCAAAGCGATTCAGCTCGAATATCAGGAACGGCTCGCTTGATTTGACTCAGAGCTTTCGCTCTCAGCTTGGCATCATAAATTCGCTGTAACCCTGTGAGCGTGTTTTCAATGGCCTCATCACTAAAATCGATAACCGACCGGTAGTGTACCGACAGGAGCAAGTAACGCGCGATCTCGCCACTGTATTGGGTGAGAAAATCACGCGCTAAAAAAACATTTCCTAAGCTCTTCGACATCTTCTCTTTTGAAAGAGTGAGGAATGCCGAGTGAAGCCAATACTTCACGAAAGGAGCCTTCTGACAGGCCGACTCACTCTGGGCGATCTCATTTTCATGATGAGGAAAAACAAGGTCTTCGCCACCATGGTGAACATCAATACGCTCACCGAGCCACTTCGATGCCATCGCCGAACACTCGATGTGCCACCCCGGACGCCCCCTTCCCCAGGGAGATTCCCAAAACGGCTCTCCTGGCTTGGCTGGCTTCCACAACGAGAAGTCTAGAGGGTTGCGTTTCTTCTCGTTCACCTCCACGCGAGCTCCTACCTCGAGTTCATCGATGTTTCGGTGCGAGAGCTTCCCGTATCCCGGAAAATCTTTTACTGAGAAAAAAACCTCACCATCGACAACATAGCCTCTACCGTTGGCAATGATCTTTTCAATCATCGTGATGATTTCTGCCATATGAGTGGTGACGGTTGTCTTATGAGTGGGCTCTAAAAGCCCCGCCACGGCATAATCTTTTTCCACTTCGAGGATATACTTCTTGGACACCTCTTCAGACGAAACGCCTTCTTGTCTGGCTCGGTTGATAATCTTATCGTCGACGTCTGTGTAATTTCTCACAAACGTCACCTGGAAGCCGGCTTTCCGGAAGAAACGGAAGAACAAATCGGCCACTAAAGCCGCTCGTAGGTTTCCGATGTGAATCAGATTGTAGACCGTAGGCCCACAGGAATAGAGCGAGAGCTTCCCAGACTCGAGGGTCTCGAGGAGCTCTTTTTTTCCAGTGAGCGTATTGGTTAGCCTAATTGGTCGAATGGACATAAAAAAACCCCGGGCCGGCGGCTTCACTGCCGCACTGACCCGGGGTTAAGAATAGTTCAGA
>JAGWZD010000054.1 GCA_018968995.1 Bdellovibrionales bacterium | reverse complement strand
GATCGAAGAAAGGCTTCAACTCTTCTTCAAAACCCTCCGAGACGAGCAACGACAGAGCGAAGCACTCAAGCTTGCGGCGTGAGTCCAGTTCATTCAGCTTCGGTACGATTCATTTTTGAGGCAATACGTGACTGACTCTAGTCGAGCCCGGATAGCCGGAATACCGCCTCAGGGGCCCCTCAATCCTTCTTCCTCAGCCACCCCAGAATCGAGTCCAAAGTTTCGTCGAATTCAAATTCTAGCTCCTCGTCCTTATTCCGGGTGGTGGAACCCCAAAGATGATCGGTGGACCGAGGAATCTGCTCGAGTTCTTGCCGATCAAACCACACCAGAGCGCACGGATCGCACCAGTCCAGCTCGACTGCCCCATGCCTTTCGCCGGTAGTTACGGTCAGCATCAAGCGCCGACAGACCGGACAGTGCTTTTTTCCAAATCGATTTATGTGCTTCGCTTTTGCTCGGATCTGTTGAATCAAATGCGCCTCAAACCGCTTTTCAAGAACACTTACTTCAATGGCAACACCCTGGCAGCGAGCACACCCCCAGAAAGTGCCCTGCGGTGTGCTTTGGCCTACTAAGCAAAGCGCACAATTCGGGCAAATCTGCTCTTTCAAAAAAGTAGATTTCACCATCCGCTCACCGTTCCATGCGTCAGTTGGGGCGATCACCATTCAAAGTCGATTATCGACTGAGATCACCGAGCCATCAGAAAACTGGCAAATTCCTGCTTCAATCCACCGGGTACCATCCTGATACTCGATCAAAGAGGGCTTTCCTCCGATTCGACGGCACTTTCGGTGCGAGGGGCTTCCTGTCGAGCTGATGTCCTCTGGACTATCGCCTGCACCTCGATATTTTCGAACCGCTTCACATCCTTGTTTCTGGAGGCAACGCGCGCTCACAAAGTCATAAATCGGGTGTCGCACGCAAAGCTCAACATCATGTGTTTTCAGTTTACCATAAACGATCTCGCGAAATCCCTTCGACTTCACACAGGACGTAGCCGCATGGGCAAACTCCACCGACACGAGCGCCATCAAGACCAAACTAATTCGAAATCCAGGTCGAACGAAACACGCCTCGAGCCATGTATTCTTTTCGAATGACATAGTTTCCCTCGCTATCACAAAAATAAGGAACATCGACCCTTTGAGCGCGACGTAAAGAAACCCTTTCATAACATTCGGCGCTCTGCTCAGCCTCGCACTGCTTCTTCTCTTGATCGAGCTTCAGTAGGTCCTGAGTTAATTCTTCACCCTGCTCTCCAAATGCCCCTTTTTGGGTGAACTGGTTCCGCTGATTATTACACTGATCTTTTCCATAAGAGTTTCGAAGAACGTAGTAATCTTTACCGCAGACTTTGGCGCTGCCAATGATGACGGATGAATGAAAATCATTTCCATCAGATCCGATTGCACCGCCTCGGGATAAAATGGTCGCGCGATAGGAAACCTCGCTAATCTGTCCGAGGCTCAAAGCTGTATCAATACCGTTGATGACGGGCTGATTAACCGCGTCGAGCGGCTGAATCATGGCGGAAACTCTTTGAATCATCATCTTCGGAGACTCTGTGAGGCCAGTCTTGGATCGGCACGCTTGACTCAAAATCGAATCAAATGGATTGAGAACCTCCGATCGATCGCCATTCAACTGAAACAGTAGCTCTTGAATCTGACTCTGAGTCGCACTCGGAAGAACCTGGTCAGCTACGCGAACAAATCGGCAGTGATCTTCGGTTGATCTCGTATACGCTGCAACCGCCATAGTTCCGAGTGCAGCCTCTAGATTAAAAGTGCGTCCCGTGACGGGATTAATACCCGCCAATCCTTGACGAAGCCCATTGTCTCGAGAGCTTACTTCCGTTTCAAAACAGATTTGATTCCCAGACGCCCCATCGGGCCAGGTTCGCCGAATGGCCTCGTCCGTACGTCCAAACTGCGGCACACAAAGAGAGGCATCCTCAACACACTGGTTTCGCTTCTCAATCGTTGAACGTAGACTTTCCTGAAAGCTTTTTCCTTCAATTGCCTCTTTTTTGTCTCGAAGCGCTAAGCCAATGGCAGAGACATACTCGGAATCAGGAATCTTCCGGTCCCGCTTCAACCAATGCGTCAGTAGGTCTGCCGCAGTATAGGCGTAGCAATAGGCAGTGTTATCTTGATCTCGAGGAGGGCCGAGACGGCCGCGGTCGTTCATCACCTGCGACTCCACCCTGCGCCTAGTGGGATCATGAACATCACAGGAGTCCTGCGATGCCTCTTGTGCGATCGCCTGAACACTGAATAGCGTTATGACGGCTAGGATGATGGGTCGGTATTTTTCTGCGGGCACGGGCTTCACTCCTTTATGAGGATTTCAAAGAATCACGACCCACGCAACCCATCCCTTGAACCCCAACTGTAATCAAAAAAAAGAGTGTCTGAGAGGCGCCTTCCTCGGTATAAGGAAGCCTCTAGAAAAGGTGGACCATCCCATGAAATACCCTGAATTATTCCAACCTCTCAAAGTCGGATCGCTCGTCCTTTCAAATCGCATTTTAATGGCTCCCTTGACCCGATGTCGCGCCGGGCTGGAGCACCTCCCCAACGAGATGATGGCCACCTACTACGCGCAACGAGCCTCAGCCGGTTTGTTGATTGCCGAAGCCACCATGATTCAAGAGCGCAATTCTGCATTCATTGCTGAACCTGGAATCCACAGCCCCGAGCAAGTGGCGGGCTGGAGAAAAGTAACCGATGCGGTTCACCGCGAAGGTGGAAGAATCTTTTTACAAATCTGGCACGGAGGGCGCGCGTGCCATCCCGACATGAATGACGGGTTTGAGACCGTGGCTCCATCGGCCATCGCTATTGCATCTGAAGTGCACACCCTGAAGGGCATGAAAGCCCACGTCACACCACGGGCCTTAACAGACGCCGAAATCCCCACTTATGTGGGCTACTACAAGCGCGCGGCCATCCATGCTCTGGCCGCAGGATTCGACGGCGTTGAAGTTCACGGCGCAAACGGCTACCTCATCGATCAGTTTTTGCGCGATGGCTCGAACAAACGAACGGGTCCTTACGGAGGCAGCCTCAGCAATCGTGCGAAGTTTCTATTTGATGTTCTTTCTGAAGTGATTTCGGTCTGCGGTTCAGACCGCGTGGGCCTGAGAATTTCTCCACTCAATAGCTATAATAGCATGCGCGACTCTGACCCTGTGGCCCTAACCCGTTTCTTGGCTCGCGAACTCAATGCCTTTCATCTTGCCTACCTACACCTCATGCGTGCGGACTTCTTTGGAGTTCAATCAGGCCCTGTGACCGAAGCCGCACGAAACGAGTACAAGAGCGTGCTCATCGGCAATATGGGATACACGCCCGAGGAGGCGGCCATGGCCATCAGCCAGAACAAGATCGATGCGGTGGCTTTTGGGCATCATTTTATTAGTAATCCCAACTTAGTGGCGAAGGTTCGCGAGGGGCGCGCGCTATCGGAGCCTGATCAGGCGACTTACTACACGCCTGGTCCGCAGGGTTATATCGATTATCCGGCGAACTAAACGGGCCTGAGTAGATCGAAGACCCTCCTGGTGGGTGGTCAAAAATATGGCGACGGGAAGGTGGCCGTCGTACGAGCGAAAGCTTTTGAGATGGCGTTTTAGGCGGACTAAACTTTCGACCTAGGCACTCTCGACAGATGAATACCAAAGGATGGCGTGAAGAGGTCAAAAGACTCGGTGATTCGGCTCTGAAAGAGTTTGAGTCTCGCCTCGCTAGTTTTTCGCCCTTTGATTACCGCGTTCAAGAGTACTCCGCTTCACTGGATAAGTTTCGTTGGCTCTATCGGGTTCCTGAAGAGGTTTTTCTGCTGGAGAAAATCCTCTCGCTCCGGCTCAAGAAAAAAATCGAGCCCTCGCTATCGCCGCGTGTTTTCTCGTATCGCAAGGGAACGGGAAGCCTCGACGCGGTGAGGAGTTTTTGGAAGTGGGGCCAGAAGGCCCTGAGGCGCCAGCCCCGAAAAGGACAGGGAATTTATGTCCTTCGCTTCGATGTGAAGTCCTACACCGACGAAATTCCACTCGATGAGCGATCTCCACTCTGGCGGCAGGTCGAGAATCTGGGGTTCGGAGAGAAAGACCTGCAGTTCATCAAAAGCCTTACCAGGCCGGTCGTCGAAGCCGACGATCTGGGAGGCGAACGCTGCCGGTGGCGGGGCATTCCCACGGGATCCCCGCTCACGCCCCAGCTCGCCAATCTGTATCTCTCTTGTTTTGACGAGTGGGTGACGAGCCATCACGAGGTTTTTTATGCGCGCTATGGCGATGACATGATCATCGCGCACTCGGACCGTGCGGTGGCGTTGTCGATCTATCAGCAGAGCACAGAAAGGCTGCGAGAACTGCGCCTCGGCCTCCATCCCGAGAAAAGCTACGGCATTTTTTGGTGTCCCTCAGGAACATCTCATCATGCGGACGATTTTTTTAAGCCAGCGGTGAACGTGGACTATCTGGGCGTTCAGCTCCACGCATCCACGGGAATTCGTCTCAATACCGAAAAAATGCGGGTGCTCAGAAACGGTTGGATTCGCCAGCTCAGTCGAACGCTGGAGCTTCTTTCGAAGCTTGAAGAACCACTCGACCCCGGTGTGAAAAACACGATTCTTGTCGAAGCCGCCAATCGGTATTTTTCGCCTCAATACCTACAGTCGCAGACCTACCTTGCAGACTTTTACTCTTGGGTTGAGGACGCTGGGCAGTTGCATGAACTTGAAGATTTTGTCGCGCGCACGCTGACTCAGGCCATGGCCGGTGTTCGGGGAACGCGGGCCTATCGTCAAGTCTCGTGGAAGCAGTTGATACAACAGTACGGATGGCAATCGCCCAGACACTACTGGTACCTGAAACGGTCAAACAGGAATCAGCATGCTCCATAGGTGGCTCAAGTCCCGTCTAAAAAGCATCCCTCAGCACGGCGGCCGCCAAGGCTTTTCGCAGGCTTATCTCACCGGATCACCGCTATCCTTTCTCACCCGAAAAATGCTGCGTTTTTTTCCTGTGGTGGGGGTGCGCACGCTTGTCCACTTCATGAAGTTTTACTTCATTGCGGTGAGCTTTCCGATGATTCAGATGCATGTTCTGGCGTCGTGGTTTCTTGGGCTTTCGCTGATGGAGAATTTTTTCTACGGGTTCAATGAAGACTTGAGGCATACCGGTAGAAAAGTGACCGCCGTTTTTTACCCTTGGGTGCGGAATCGCCTCAGGGCCCGACGATGGGTGATGATGGGCGTCGCCTTGGTCTTTTTAGCATACGAAGCGAAGCATGACTGGATTCCAGTTCTCACGACCGACCGCGTATGGAGCGTCTTCGACTACATTCGAACGGTTCTGATTCTGAAGACTGTGTCTCATCTGTTTTTTCTTCCAGACACGGCGCTGATTCAAGGTCAGACCAGACTTCACTTTAAGGGCTGGGAGCTTGTGGCGCCTGAGTTGGCGGTAGTGGTGATGTTGCCGGTGATGAGGTCACTATTTGGGCCGATGGGGGTTGCCCATCTTTTTGCCGTAGAGTTCGTCGCGCGAGAGCTGGTTCGAATCGGGGTCTTTCTCAGGACCAAGCGCCACATGAACTGGAGATACTCCATCCTGAGTTCTACGTTTCGCTCGCCTCGCAGTTCTTCGGCTCAAGAATCGTGGAAGGAAAAATTAGCGATTCCCGCTTCCAGCTTCTTGTTCGGGATGCTTCAGGTTCTCTTTCGGGTTGAGTCGGTGGCCCTGCTGGCGGCACTTCACCATCTCGGTGGCAGCGGCATTGATTTTTTTCTGCTGATTCCCATGATTCGGTTCCCGGCAGATTTTATGAGAAACCTCTCTTTCGAGCGCTTTCGTGAGCGCACTCCTCTGGACCAGTGGGTCGCTGTCAAAATGCGACGTCCGATTTTTGGATTTGTATTCGGCCTGATGACAACCGTTCTTCTCGGGTTAGGCTTCTGGATGGACCTTGAGCCCAGGGGTCAGGCCCTGGTCTTCGGAGTGGGTGCGATGATCGTGCTTCTCACGGCCGTGTCGCTCGAGCTGTATGCCTTCGCCTTGGGTCGCATCTTCGGGGTCAATCGCCGAGGAACTCTTGGATTCTGGAGATGTCAGCTTTCAATCAAGACCTTACCGGTGCGACTGGAGACTGAGCTGAGGCAGATGAATGTGCTTTTTTTCGGACGAGGCGAGGTCTGGATTGAGGAAACTGGTAAATCAAAAGGCAGTGCTATCGAATGGATTCGTTTTTTCGGAGGAGCCTTAAGTAGAATTGAATTTATCACTGTCGAGAGTCTGAAACGACAGAGGATGTCCTCTGAGGACGCACGAAGGGCCTTTGGCGCACTTGTTCCGAATGGAAAGGTTTATCGCGACTTAAGCTGGACCAAAAAAGAGGACTTTGGCGCAGTAGCGAGGCTGGCGAATCGATTTTTGAGAAACGCGTATTCTCCCGGAAAGACCAGGGGCAGCAAGCTGCGGATCACCGCAGCAAACTTTGCGCGAAACGAAGTCCTATTTTTTGTGGATCCTACGGTAGGGCCCAGTGCGCCCTCCCTGAGATGGCTTGGGCTGATCGCCGATCATCAGCGGGCAGCGCGTTCCTTGAGTGGAAGCTTCGATCGTGATTAAATGATCTTGAGGCGAAGGGGGCCTTTCAGAGAGACCTTGTCTTTCTGATGGTCTTCGGACTAAACCAAATAAGACCTGCCGCGCTGCGCTGCCTCACTTGGATCCCCCTTCGTCTCACCACTCAATTCATTGACTAGTCTTCCATCAGATAGATGGGTTCTCCAGAGGTCTGTGCGGTTTCGGAAGTGAGTGCTTCCCAGCCCCCGCCAAAAACATCGCTGTTTTCGGATCCATCTACCCGATGTTTGGGGACCTTCGCTGAAAACATCCCGTAAGTGGGTAACCCCTCTGCCGAGCCGAGCCAGCCGAAGGCGGCTTTCTTTTTAGCGAACGCTTTGGTTTGAGCCACACTAATTTGTCCATCTGAACGAATACAAACCGATTGCCCGATAGCATTCAGTACAACTGCCTCGCAGTGTATACTTCTGTTGTAAAATCGTTCGGTGAGCTCGGCCACGTGAAATGGATAGATTCTATTTTCGTTGCTGTCTTGCTCGGTGATCCGACTAATAAATCGGTCCCACCGATCTTCTGTCCCCAGGATTGGGTCAGATGTACTGGGCTCAGTCCAAACATTGGTCGCGGCATTGTAAAGACTCGATCGAGATTTAGTAAGAAACGCCTTATTGTTTAGCCAATCTTCATCTGTAACGCTCTTTACACCGAAAAGCGTTCGCTTCTCGACCAGAGCTGGCACTGGCACCCCACAAGTTCCATCATTGCGAACAAACCTTCTCTTGAGAACAACCAGGGTCCTCGACTCGTTCATCGTGAGCCGCTTTCGTAAGGTCAGCGCCCTGCTCCGAGGAGAACCCTCAGTGGCAAACTGAAGTGTAATCTTCGGGGCAGTAAGCGAAGTCTCGTCTCCAAAAACTGTACTTTGGTCCAGAACAGCACCGGCGATCTGAAAATAGTCGGCATCGGTGCGTGTGGTGGTACAGAGCGCCTTACTATTTAGTGAGGGGTGAACGTAGTAATCGACGAACTGCTCGGCGACCATGGCTCCACCGCTCATGGCTCTCACTTCCGTGCGATAAGTTCCTGTATGTTGATTGTTGTGTTTGTTGGGTGCCACTTCAGTTGCTGAGGGGCAAGGTGCGAAATCCACCGATTGAACCACCGATACCGGGGCCGTTCGGCATTCTAAAGTCGCGTCTGCTGGCGCACCAGAAAGACTGATGGCGATTGCGATCGGAGCTCCATCAGTCGTCAGCCACCCCGTGGGGCTGGAGAAGTTGGGAGTCAGCGCAAGACCGATCTCGCTAGTTAGCGCCTTAGACTCACCTTTCGAATCTAAAAAACACGCGCCTAGCACTACCGGTAGACCCAAAAGAAAGCCCGAGTAAATGTACCGTTTCATAACTCTATTTTCGGCCATTTCACCGAAATCTTGCGCTTTTTTTGACGGCACCTGTGTCACCATGGACAATGCTCCGGAAATCATTGGCCTTTATCCCACGTTCGTCTGGCCACGTCCCATGAGTTACCCTAAGCTGGACACAAATCCTATGTGCGGACGCGCGTACGAAACCTATACCGAAGACGAGCTGTATTTGCGATACCTCAACGAAGGCGCAAAGCGAGCTCCTCTAGGCTTCAAGCCCAACTACAACCTCGCGCCCACTCAGCTTTCGCCCGTGGTAGTGAATCGCTCGGGCTTGCCTGAAATTGCGCTTCTTCGATGGGGTCTGGTTCCAGCTTGGGCTAAAGATATTCAGTCGGCCTCGAAGTACAGCCTGATTAATGCGCGCGGCGAGGAGATTTTAGAAAAAAGAAGCTACCAACAGGCTTTTCTGAAGCGCCGGTGTATTCTTCCACTCTCGGGTTTTATTGAATGGAAGCGTGAGAGTGAAAAGGTGAAGAGACCTTTTGCCATTCATCTCAAAGGCGATCCCATCATGAGTGTGGCTGGAGTTTGGGAGCACTGGGTAAGCCCTGCAACAGGCGAGATCTTCGAGTCTTTTTCGATCATCACGACTGCTGCAAACTCCATGATGCAGAAAATTCATGACCGGATGCCGGTGATTCTTTCTCGAGAGTCCGAAGCCGAGTGGCTCGATCCAAAAAACCAAGACCCTGCACGTTTAAAGCAGTTTCTTAAACCCTGCCCGCCCGAATGGCTCGCGGCCTATGAGATTTCCACGGCGATCAATTCGCCCCGAAACAATCAGCCCGAGCTTTTAAATCCGCTTCAGTACCCGTAGGCGCGCCAAAAAATCCAGACTTGTCACAATATCGAGTATCTCCTGAGCACTCGGGCGGCGGTGCCTTGCCCTAGCTACCGCCAAGCAGCAATCAAAATGACAAGAGCGAGTGTCATCGCGAAGGAAAACGCTACGCCTTTTATAGCCCAAACAATTTTTCCAAAAACCAGCGCAACAATGATCAAAAGCACATCAAAAATCATGAAAGGCGGAGAAACGTAGTAGTACACCGCACAACCACTCAGGTCGTTTGGATGGCTCATCTGATTCATTCCACACAAGAACAGAATATACCTAAAAAATAGATTAAGACCGACAAGAGCAAAC
>JAGWZD010000053.1 GCA_018968995.1 Bdellovibrionales bacterium | reverse complement strand
TTGGGGGCACTCAGATTACTTACGGGGGAAATAACAAGGCTGAGGTTCCGGCGATCCGAGGAATTTTAAACGGTGCGATGTCTCCAAGCGGGGTGCTCATTCCCAGTGGTGCTGGAAAATTCACTTTGCCTTCAAAGATCAACGACCTTGCGTTTTCAAAAGCGGTAGTCAGTGCCTACGCGGTCGATCCCAACACGAAAAAGGTCAGTTCTCGAATCGTTTATCAAGGGTTTGTGGATTATGAAGGAAAGCAGGACTTAGACTGGAGTCGCCTCAGCATGCGGGAAGTGGGTGACATCCGAGATGTGAATAGTACCGACCAGCTTGTGCTTCAGATATTTCTGGCCCGGGCCGATTTGGCACCTGCTGGAGCGGGCGTCCTGGATTCGCGCTCATTAAATCTGCCCTATGTTTTTACGCCGGTGGCAGCGGATAAAAAAACGCCGAAGGATTACTTAGTTCCTTTGATGAATGAAAGCTGCTCACCCGCGAGCTCGTTTGGCTTTCCAAGCCGCGCTAACGCATCGCTTCCCAATGAGCTGGTTTCATCGACGCTTTGTCCTTATTCCGCGCCATTCGAGAAACGACTTTTAGAGAATGGGCAAGTTCGAGTGACGGCCTTGAGTATGGTGCCTGTGTATCCGGGGCATACCTTTCCAACAGATCTTCTGCGTCGTAGCAATCAGCCTGCTTGTGTTTCCAAAAACCCAAGTGATAAAGATCAGTGTTGGGTCGTCAATTCCAATACGGCACCCAAGGTTTTAACCGATCCAGTGCAGCCATTTCTTCAAGATAAATCGTGTGAAAATTGGCAGTACATCACCTCCAGTTACTCCTATTCTTGTGGCTATCGAGGGCAGTCCACTTGTTATGGAACCACTGGGCAGTGGGTTTTTCTCGGATATAAAGCGGCCTGTGCGGTGTTAGATGCCAATCAAGATGAATGCCAAACAGGTTTAGCGATTCGTTTTGCGGGCTATGAGCAGATGGCGATGGCCTCTCTGGGGTGCGCGGTCAACTTTGAGAAAAGCGGCGTAGCCGTTTCAGCCACGAAAGTGGGTGAAGGCATTATCCCTTACACCCCACAATTTGGAGGAGGCAAAGTAGGAATGCAGTCGGCTTACAGCGCCACTTCATCCCCGCGAGGCTATGGCTGCATCCCGTGTCGATTTGGCGATATTTCCGACGATAATTTGAAGCAAACAGCACCGATTCCGGTAGATCAGACCGCTACTGGGAGTCAAAATCGCTTACCGATATTTACTTACGTGAAATCGGAAGCTCCAAAAGATTGTGTGAAAGAGCAAGAAGTCGAGATCCGTTATTTCGGATCCTCAGCCTGTACGGGCTACAATAATCCTGCCGGACACGCCTGTACTGCTTTTAATATTGGAAACACTCAGTGCCAAGCAACAAACAGTAACGTGGCAGGCAAATTTAAGGTCAAGGTCTGTCCTGGAGGAGGGTTTGAATTCGATAAGATCGCTGTCTCGTGGTCGCCCTTAGTGCTCGATGTGACCGGGAACGGCATTCATATCTCGCGTGTGCCTCAACTCGCCAGTACTTTTGATATCAAAGGCAGTGGCAAGGCCGCACGAATTGATTGGCCCATGAATACTCATGAGGTCGCGTTTCTAGTCCTTCCCAATGAGGCGGGCGAAGTGAAGTCGATTCGCGAATTGTTCGGCGATTACAAGGCAAAGAATGGTTTTGAATCGCTCAAGTCGAGGATGGATTCCAATCGTGATGGGGTGGTGAATTCGCGAGATCAAAAGTTTCGCAGTCTTCGCCTTTGGTTTGACCGCAATAGAAACGGCATTGCAGAGCCTCAAGAGCTTGAGACTCTTGAGCAACACGGCGTGGAGTCGATCGCCCTGAATTATTCGAAGCCCAGGTCCAAGGGCATTGAGGGCCAAACCTTGCAGAGTCGATATTTTAACGCAGTTCAAAATCGCTTCATGAATATTGAGGATATTTATTTCTACGAGTACCGAGACGATGGAAAGCGAATCGGAACCGAAGCCAAAACAAAATAGCCAATCGGGATTTACGCTGGTCGAGCTTTTGATTTCCTCACTAGCCGGAGCGGTGCTGCTCTTTGCTATCCCCACTGTATTTCTTCAGATTCAGAAGGCGGGTGATTCTGCTCAACGAAGACTAGGCAGCGTCTCAGAGACCTTGGTTGGATTGCGTGCCCTCAATGCTCAGCTTGAAAAAAGCGGTGTCATGATGTCGGGGCTTGTCGATTGTGGGCTCACTAGTCCTTCTTGTGTCCCTGGATCGGGTTCTCAGAGTTGCAATCGTTCCTTGATTTTAGACATTCAGTCAAATGGAGCCAATCAGAGTCCGATCGAGTTCATTTATTCTGATCGTTCCCATCTGGCCGCCCGCGTGCAGAGCGATACCAGTGGAAATAAAGTACAACTCCAGGAGGCCGAAGCCTTTCCGGTGGGATCTTTGGTGGTTCTGAGCCAAGCTCATCGCCCCGATTTGGCAGGAATCTTTAAAGTCCAATCGAATGCTGCTTCGGTGCTTACTTTGTCTGATCTTTCAGCGGGGACCCTATTGGCCTCGGATATGCGCTGTAATGTGTCGCAGAAACAAAAAACTGTAAAAGACGTTCTGACTTCGTCGGGTGCCATCATCTACGGCTCAGACTTGGCGAGTGTTGTGAGACTAGATCGCATTCGGGTGGTCTCTTATGGGCGCGCAATGGTCGATGGTTCAGCGGTTTTACGGGCCTCGATTTTTCCAGATTTTTCGAGGTTGGCTGTTTCCACTTCAGAAGAGCTTTTTCGAGTAGGCCGTCTCGATCGTCTGCGAGTCGATGTTGAATTTGTGAAGGATAGTCCAGGCGGGCAATCAGGGACGTTTACCGCAAATTCGTTTTTTGATTTTCAGAATGATCGCGGCACAAAAGACGCGAAACGTTCAACGGCGACCTTTCAAATGACTAGAAGTTTAACAAAGAACTTCGAAGTGGTCACAAGCGTGACGGCACATGGCCAAACCGAGGACGCAAGTTGTGGTCTAGTCTTAGAGCGAGTGGCAGGGCTATATTTAGAAGAAAATCATAGGTTCAAGGAATACTATCTCTTGACGGCTACCCGAGCTCTTCCTCCCGGCGGGGGGACCAGTCGTTTAACGGTCAAGGTGCCAAGTTCGGCCGGATGTGTTCTCAAGGAGCAATTTGGTCAGAAAAATCCTCTTCCTGCTCGATTTGGGGGTTCGTTTGAGTACCCACCTCCAGACCTTAATGACCCGAATAAATCATACAGTTATATCTGTGACTTCAGTAGCGGCGGAATGGCCACAGGCGAGCTCGAGTTTTTCGATCTAAAATTGGGCGCCTCGCGATCTGTTCAATGCGCGACCGCACAGGTGCCTGAGGGTCAAGTCACTTATCACAATACCCAGGGTGACCGCGACACTTCGGGCAACTTAAATTCCCCCTCAAGCGATTGTAATCAAGATGGAACCCTGAAACTTCGAGCCTACGAGGCCAAACGAAATGGAGAAATCTTTGACTCGCATATCCCCTCCTACCCTGCCGAATGCTGTGTGGCCGATGCTGCCGGCTGCGGGGCTTGCTCGACATTTACGCCTCAGGATTGCACCGTGCCGGCTGGCAAGAAGCTTTGCAAGGTTCAGTACATTCCCGATTTTGAGAGCCTCTCAGGATCTCGCGAGGTGACCTGTGAGCCTTGATACTCGCCCGTTGTACCGCTCTAATCAGGGTTCTTTGGTTCTTGGGGTCAGTATCTTAGCTGCTGTGGCGTCGGTGGTTTTATGGATTTACACCACCGCCTCTTCGTCCACTAGGAGGGTTACTGTTGCTGAAGAGGAGAGGTTTCATCTCTCTCTCCTCACAAAGAATATTCTAGAGTTCGGAAAATACCTGATGCTTTATGAAAAGGCTTTTTACCTCGATCGGCCGCAACTTCAGGACGCATTGATCTATTCCCTTTGGGCAGATGGAATGACGGGTGCCATCACCCATCAATCTTGTGGAGGATATGACCTCGATGGAGATTATGAAGGGGTTCATACCGTGGGTGGCAGGAAGGTTTTTTGTCCCTATATTTTACGGTTTGCGACTATGCCGAGCCGCGAGCTGGAAGAGCGTTTCTTGAATCGTTTTGCCACTCCTCCCGCTGGTGCCGAGCAGGTGCTTGATGTCGTTCGTGCTGGAGTCTATCGGTTGGATCTCGATCTGACTAATCAGCTCACCTTGCAGACGGGTGATTTTTTTGATTTTTTTTCAGGTTGGACGAGCGCCGGCAGTTCGTTGGTGGATCAGGCCTATCGGAACAGTATTGGCCTGACAGCCAAACTGACAGTCGAAATTTATACCGATTCGTCAGGCTTTATTCCGTCGGCTTCTGAGAGGTTTCTTAAGCTTCAGGCCGTGGTGCGAGCGACCAAAGGGGGCGTTGAGTCTCGAGACGAAGAAACACTGATTGTACATTTAACCACACCCAAGGCTTTCGCTTTATTTATGCCTTACGGGCATAAGAGTAACAATGATCCAACCGGTTTGTTTTTTGGGGATAGTGCTGCCGATACCGCGATACAACTAGATTCTACCGCTCGAATTGAAGGCCGAAGTTATTTTAATGGTCATATTCAAAAGGCAGACCTACGGCAGCTTCCTGTTTTTGAAGATTCAGTAGTGCTTTCGGGTTCAGTAAGTCAAGGGGTGGGTGCAGCAAGTGTAGTTCCCACAGCCGATGATATTGCTCTACTTCGTCAGAAATTTAAGAAAGGTTTTGTCACCCATTTTTCTGCACCTCGGTTTCTTCTGGACCAAGATGCTCGGCCAGCTACACCCACGACTCCAGCAGTTAGAAAAATTGTCAATAATTCGCAGCTTTTAGAAACTTATTCAGCTGCCAGCCCTCGGATGAATGGGTATTTGTTGGCGAAACAGTTGGCAACCGAGTGGGATGTCTGCATCAACAACGCCTCAGCGATTGAGTTTTTCAGCGCTAATGATCCAATCAACCCTGGACTAGGCGCAAGATGTGCTGGCGGTGCGGGGATCGGTCAATATCCTCAGGTCGCTCGTGATGAGGTCAAGACCGGCGGCTTTCGCAACACGGTGATCATCCGGTCTATCGGCCATGAAAAAATTCATTCGCCGATAACCGAAGTCCAGATCCCTGATAATAGTAAAAATTTGACGATCATGGGGTCGATCATGACGGGTCGTGTGATGGCTCCGAAAGCTGAAGGACTCGTATTGAAGTCCACTTCGGCGGTCCAATTGGGAGCTCCTGGGATCGCCGGGACCTCTGATTTCAGTCAGTTTAATTTAGAGGTGATGTCTGGGGGCGCAGGTATTAGCGTTCCTCTGTATCATCTACCCGTGGTCTATTCGAGTCGAGACTCTAGCAGATGAGGCAATCCCAGAGCGGTATGAGTTTGGTCGAAGTACTGATCGCCGGCGGAATGCTGGCGATCTCAGCGCTAGCCATTTTTCAAATGACCATCTACCTCGGTAAGTCTGGAAAGCAAGAAGAGCAGCGCGCGAAACAGTATATTGTGTTGATTGAGATTTTGAAGAATCTAGAAAAAGATGACCCCTGGGTTCCGCCCCAGCCTCCCGACACTAGTTTTAGTAATGCGGCTCATGCGAATCGGATCATTCAGCGGTGTTACGATGAAGACGGATCGCCCATGGGCGCTGCCGTTCTTTTTACAGACGCCTCGTGCTACTTTAAAGTGAAAGCGTTTAAAATCGGCGTAAGAGACGAGAACTATAAAGCCAACACCCTTCCAGATGGTAATTTACCCATTAGCCGTTATTCGGTTCAGGTTCGGTTTCCTTATCTGGGCGGCGAAAAAACACAGGAGATGAGTTTTTTTAAAACCAATTACGCCCGTTTTTAAGTCATGGGCTACTGAATCTTAAAGCTATAAAGATTCGCTGCACCAGAAACAGCATAAAGCATTTTCTGGTTGGCATCGTAGGCCATTCCTCCGGAAAAACCGCTGCCATAGCCCACGTTCCAGCGATCCTTGAGTTCGCCAGAGGCCTTATCGAGAGCATATAAATACTGATAGCTGGACCCCACGATGATGTACCTATCGGTGATGATTGCCGCGGTTGGAGAACCCCCATCAAGCTGGAATTTCCAAAGCAGCTTTCCCGAACTTTTCTGAAAAGCATAGACCGAGCCATCACTCGAGGCCAAGATTAACCGATCACCATCGATGCTGACGGCTCGAGCGCCGCCGGCGTCGTACTTCCACTGAATTTCAAGGTTCGACTTTTTCAGCGCATACAGCGACCCATCATACGAGGGCACAAAAAAGAGCGGACCATCGAGCACCACTCCAGCGTCAACGTCTGTAAATTTCGCCTTCGCGCTTAATTTTTTCTCAGAGATTAATCGTCCATCATTGGCAGAGAGTGAGACTAAATATCCGTCGCTGGTTCCTGCGAGCACTTGAGTGCCATCGGTCCAGGGTTGAGAAGCAGCGTGAATCGATGCGCTACCCGAGGGCTTTCGCTTGTAGTGCCAAAGCCATTTTCCGGTCGCAGCCTCGAGTGCATAGACCATGTCATCGGAAGTAGTCACAAAAAGCTTTCCGCCCTGAATCGTGGGTTTTGAAATTTTTGGATTTCTCACCTCATAGCGCCAGAGTACTCGACCTGTTTCTGCACTGACGCAGTAAACAAACCCGTCAGCGCCCCCAAAGTAAACGTCGCTTCCTTCTCGTGTGAGCTCACTGATCACGCCCCCAGAAACAGGTAAAACCCACCGAATTTGCCCACCCATTCCTGGGTACAGCGCCACTAACCCGGCTTCCGATGTGCCGAATAAAAGTGTGTTCTCCCAAAGAAGAGGGTTTGAGAACTCGACTCCCCTTTCTCCCGCCAATGTTTCCCGAGCTCGGGTCGACATGCTCCACTGACGAGTGAGAACAGGCTTCTCGGCTTGAAAATCACGGTACACTTGCGGACCTGAGCAGGCTCCTACAAGTAAAAAAGTGATGACCGGCAGGACGGAAATACGTCTCATAGATTTTTCATGCCCTTCCATTGCTCAGCTTTTCGGCTCGCCTCGGTGTTCGCGTAATCTGAAGCGACTTTCTCGAAGGCCTTTTGAGCTTCAGCTTGCTTTCCCGATCGCGCCAAAAGCCTCGCTCGACTGAGGGCTAGCTCTGCTTTAAGCAGAGGTTGACCTAAGGCAATCGCCTGATCGAGCTGCTGAAGAGCCTCATCGAATTTACCTTGTTGCTCAAAGGCGTAAGCTAAAGAGTACCAGGTAAAGAGCTTTTCACGCGGCCCTGGGGCAGTGGCAGTCAGTGCTTGATAGGCCGGAATCGCCTTGCCGCTTCGGGGTTCATACTTGAAATACAGCTCGGCGAGCTGAAAGCCCGCTTCCCAGCCCGCGGCCTGTCCCGCAAATTTTTGTAGCACCCCCTTCAAAGCAGTGACTGTCTCAGAAAGCTGACGATCGACATCCGACACCGGCGTAGTGCCAGCTAGTTTGAGCTCTTTTTCGAGTTTTAACTCGGCTTCATACAAAGCAGCTGAGGCCGCACGAAGGTTTCGTTCAGCCTGCGATCGTTTTAGGCCCACTCCCACTCCGACGAGAGCCACGGAGGCCAGCAAGACCACCATCAGGCGTTTATTTCGAGAGATCCAATCCGGCAGGTTACTTTCACTGATTTGCATAACCCATGATTTAAAGAAGTCTCTGAGGGTTGTCAAAAGCTTAGCTCACAGTTACGCTGCTTGTCAGGATGATGAGAATCACGATGAAAAGACAATGGGGTCAGTGGGTCGCCGCGGTTTTTATCGGCTTCCTAGGATTGCTCTGGGCTACGGAGGCCGCGATGGCGCGAGACCTTCAGGGAAGGCTGGGATTGGGATATAACTCTCAGTTCGTGAATTCGGTGGTTGCCTCTCGAGTGCCAGGGGTCAGCGTAAAATACGCCCTCACTCGGGATATCGCCCTAGAGGCGATTGTAGGCAGCAGTACGGCTTCACCGAGCAACTCCGTAACCGCAGTCAAATTCTTCAAAAATCTGTTTCTGGAGACCAATCTGAACTTTTACTTCACCTTTGGTGGTGGAATCGTTGCAGCGAATCAAAAGTCAGGCTCCGAGTTTCTGGGGGCATTAGGGGCTGAATTTTTCATTCCCGGACTAGAAAGCTTGGGCCTGGCTTTCGAGGCTGGCGGCAGTGTGCATAATCTCACAGGCGACGGATTTTCTTTCAGAACCATCGGAGTCTCTTTTCTAGATGCAGGCATCCGTTTTTACTTCTGAGATGAGTCGCAGGTGGCGCCACGGGCTTCTGCTTT
This sequence comes from Bdellovibrionales bacterium, assembly GCA_018968995.1. Taxonomy (GTDB): domain Bacteria; phylum Bdellovibrionota; class UBA1018; order UBA1018; family UBA1018; genus CAIOHW01. The sequence continues at coordinate 881 of JAGWZD010000053.1, read as the reverse complement.
TTTTGGCTTGCTTGGCCCTACCCCTTGTTTCGCGTGCAGAGAATGGACCGCCTCCCCCGCCGCCGGGACCAGGAGGTTCATCCTCTGGAAGCACCCCGGCAGAGCCCCGGGCCTCTCAACCTGAGGATCAAGATCTGAGGGGCACTCCTTACACCGAATATGGCGAATTTAACGAACAGACCATTGAAGATGAGTTTACTCGTTTTCTTCAGTATGGGCGTTTTGTCGGCGTCAGTATCGGCGCAGGCTATGCCGGAGCCACTGGAAATCGCGGTTTACGTTATCAAGGTGGGTTTCCCAGTTATGAGCTGAAGCTAAATTATTGGTTTAGTTTCGATTTTGCCTTAGAAATGGGAGTCAGTAGCAGCAACTTTTTCCTGCCCCTGAACAATAACGAGTCGCGCGATATCAATATTTTGCGGGTGGGTTTAGATCTAAAATACTATATTCCGGTGCAAAATTTATCGGCCCCGCTGACTTTTGCGAATCCTTTTTTCACATTGGGATTTGGAAACTTACGGAAAAGCGAAAAGATTGAGGCAGAAGAAGCCGTCAATGTGGACTCTACGGTGGCGCTCGACTTTGGAGCGGGTCTTGAGTTCACTCTCAATCCGCGCCGAACCTATTTTTATCTTTCGGGGAAATATCATTTATCGCGATTTGCGGATTCTTCGACCACGAAATTTCAGGCTTCAGATGGGATTGACGATCTTTCTGGGCACCTATTCGACTTTACAATGGGTTTTTTATTTACTTGGTAGCTTTTCTTCGAGCTGCGGCTGCCTTATCTGAAGTCTTTTTTTTCCATCGAAGTTTTGAGTCTCGGGCTTCTGCTTTTTTCTTCTGAAGCTGCTGAGTGGTTTTAGCCTTGCGATCACTTC
>JAGWZD010000052.1 GCA_018968995.1 Bdellovibrionales bacterium | reverse complement strand
ACTCCCTGCCCAGCCGCGACTCCTCCTTGAGTCTCAGGCCCTCCTTGGCCCGGCTGAGCGTTGGCGAGTGGCTGCGCGGTGTTCGGGATTTGAGCGGCCATCCCCCCGGGTTGAGACGACAGCACGGGGAATCCCTCGGAAGTCACTAACCGTCCATCCGTGGACAATTTGAAGCTTCCGTGCCTCGTAAAGCGAATCCCCGAGGGCGTGCTGACCTCAAAAAATCCCGGACCGTCTACGGCCATATCCAGCTGCTGATTGGTGACTCGCAGGCTGCCCGGGCGAAAATTGGTGTTCGTTCCGTGAACCACAACGAAAGATTGATCTCGTCCATCAAGAGGAGTGAGGTCCTTGTCGGTTACGGGACCGCGAGGGATATCTACAGCAAGATGCTCGCGCTCGTTAGCCGCGAGATACTCCTTGAAGGTCAGCTCGTCCTTCTTAAAGCCCATCGTGTCTGCGTTCGCCAAATTATTGGCGACGACATCCACTGCCTGGGCTCTAGCAGCCGCTCCTGATGTTGCTGTCCAAATACCACTCGCCACGAACACTCCCCCTCTCAGGGGAACAAAGGCAATCGGCATGCCGAAAAAAAACTTAAGGATTTTCAGAATATTTTCATTCTGGGCCGGTATTTTCTGCCGAGATAGGAAAATTGCGCCCACTTGCCAGGCAATTCCTTCCACCTCAAACCCATCAATCCTTGAGGGCTCAGATCATCTATGACAAAGATTGAGAAATGCTCTCCTTGCTCGGCAAACCCGTGGTCGAAGCCCTCTCTTCAGCGCTTGAAGAGCAGCTTTCGCTATTCAAGAAGCGCGCGGGGCGCCCGCCGCGTCTAGAGGTCATTATTGTGGGAAACGATCCCGCTAGCCACCTCTATGTTCGCAACAAACGCCGAATGGCCCAGCATCTAGGAATGTCTCAAGCTCTACATGAATTTCCTTCGGGGGCAACGGCGGACGAGGTCCGCTCACTTGTGGAACGTCTAAATCAAAATGATCAAGTCGACGGCATTCTGATTCAACGTCCGCTTCCCTCTTCTTTTGATCTCTCGGATGTTGCGCGATGGATCCATCCGCTCAAAGATGTGGATGCGTTTCACCCTCTTCTTGCGGGCAACCTGCTTCTAGGAATACCAACGCTTGCTCCATGCACCCCCACTGGAATCTTGGCCCTGCTTTCTCACTATGGCCTGACTGTCGCCGGAAAGGTTGCATGCGTTGTGGGCAGAAGCCCCATTGTCGGTAAACCTCTATCCGCCATGCTTCTCAATGCCGACGCTACCGTCATTAACTGTCACCGAAAAACCCGAAACCTCTCGGAACTTACTTCTCGAGCCGACTTCCTTTTCGTCGCTGCGGGATCCCCCCAGCTCATCGGCCGAGACCATGTCAAATCGGGCGCCGTGGTCATCGACGTGGGCATTCATAAACTCCCAGATGGCACCTGGTGCGGCGACGTGCGCTCCGATGAGGTCGCTCAAAAGGCCGCCGCTCTGTCTCCTGTTCCCGGTGGCGTTGGACCCCTTACGATTTTTATGTTGATGAGGAATGTTGTTTTGGCGGCACAGTCGCGTCTTAACGCTCAACAAGATGAAGGGGTACGGCGACGCTGAGTCATGGCCAAACAAACTGCAATTTACGAGGAACATGTCCGATTAGGTGGCCGAATGATCGACTTCGGCGGCTGGAGTCTGCCCGTTCAATACTCAGGACTGATGGAGGAACACTTTGCCTGTCGGCAGTCGGCTGGACTTTTTGACGTCAGTCATATGGGAGAGGTTCACGTAGAAGGGCCCGATGCCGAGTCTTTTCTTAACGACCTCCTCACTAATGATGTTTCGCGAGTTTCTGTAGGACAGGCTCAGTATTCGGTCATGTGCCAGGACGACGGCGGCTGCGTGGATGATCTGATCGTGTATCGCCGGGCCCAAGATAAATTTCTTGTTGTCGTGAACGCGAGCAACGACGACAAGGACTTTGCTTGGATGCGCTCTGTTCTCGCCCGAAAGGGCTATCGCTGCACCCTCACTCACGAGAGCCCTAATTATTCCCAAATTGCGATTCAGGGGCCTCGCGCCGCTGAAATTCTTCAAACGCTGACCAAGGCCAACTTGTCGGCAGTGAAAAACTATTGGTTTATCGAGACCTCGATTTGTGGCGACATTCCGGCGCTGCTTGCCCGCACGGGCTACACAGGAGAGGACGGCTTTGAAATCTATGTGGCCTGGGAGAAGGGGTCCCAGGTTTGGAGTAGCCTCCTCGAAGCGGGCCGTCCCTTAGGACTATCTCCTTGTGGACTTGGCGCGCGGGATACGCTTCGGCTCGAAATGAAGTATCCCCTTTACGGACACGAAATATCGGAAACCATCAACCCCCTTGAGGCAGGGCTGGGCTGGGCCGTGAAGCTTACGAAACCCGGCGGGTTTATCGGAAGCGACGCCTTAAAGGCGATGAAGGAAAAGGGTTTGTCACGATCGCTGGTCGGCCTTCGAATGCTTGACCGCGGCATTCCTCGGCAAGACTATGAAGTCTTCGATGCTTTGGGTAAGGAGCGACTCGGAGTGATTGCAAGCGGCACGCAATCCCCAACACTCAAGATGGGCATTGCCACCGCACTGATCCCAATCCGCTTCACCACGACGGGAACCCAGATTACAGTCGACATTCGTGGGGCCAAGGTCCCTGCTGAAGTCATTTCCACGCCATTTTATAAAAGGAGCTAGGCATGCGCTTTCCCGCTGAATTCAAATACACCAAAGATCATGAATGGCTGAAAATCGAAAACAAGGTCGCAACCATTGGCATCACCGACCACGCCCAGTCAGCACTGGGAGACATTGTTTATATCGATCTCCCGAAAGTCGGTCGCGAGCTTAAAGAGCACGAAGTCTTTGGTGTTGTTGAGAGCATTAAGGCCGTTTCAGATCTTTACTCACCAGCTGCGGGGCGCGTGATTGAAATTAACTCTGCACTTGTCGCTGATCCGTCTCAGGTGAATCGCGACCCACACGCTGGCGCATGGATGATTAAGATCGAGCTCAAGGGCGAGCCCACGGGCCTGATGAGCGCTGACGCGTACCAAACCTACGTCGCCAATCTCAAATAAGCTGCAGGACTTACGACTGATAGCTCTCCATCGGTGGGCAGGCACAAATCAGATTTCTATCGCCCTGAACGGCATTAACTCGACTCACGCTTGGCCAGAACTTCGCCTCTCGGGTCCACGCGGCTGGAAATGCGGCCTTTTCTCTCGAATAGGGCCGGTCCCAGCGGTCGTCACAAACAACTCGCGCAGTATGAGGTGCATGCTTCAGCACATTGTTCGAGCGATCGGCTAATCCTTGCTCAATTTCAGCGATTTCTTTTCTGATGGCGATCATCGCCTCACAGAAGCGATTAAGCTCTGCCAAAGACTCGCTTTCCGTTGGCTCGATCATGATGGTTCCAGCAACCGGAAAGGAAACCGTTGGAGCATGAAAACCGTAGTCCATCAGGCGCTTGGCCACATCTTCCACTTCTATTCCTGCGGATTGTTTGAGGGGCCGCAAATCCAGAATACACTCGTGTGCCACTCGCCCGTTTTTTCCCGTGTAGAGTACCGGATAATAGTCCCCCAGTTTTTTTGCGAGATAGTTCGCGCTCAAGATCGCCACTTCTGTAGCTCGTTTAAGCCCTTCCGCCCCCATCATCGCAATGTACATCCAGGAAATAGGCAAAATGCTCGCGCTGCCCCACGGAGCTGAAGACACCGAGCCCACCTGAGAGTGCCCCGGAAGAAAGGGAATGAGGTGCTTCGCAACACAGATGGGTCCCATGCCCGGACCTCCGCCCCCATGTGGAATACAGAAGGTCTTGTGAAGATTGAGATGACAAACATCTGGACCAAAGTCTCCGGGCCGACAAAGCCCCACCTGGGCATTCATGTTGGCTCCGTCCATATAAACCTGGCCACCATGATCATGAACGACAGAGCAGATCTCGCGAATGGCCTCCTCGAAAACTCCATGTGTCGAGGGGTAGGTCACCATCAGGGCTGCGAGACTTTTTCCGTGTTCAATAGCCTTAGCCCTGAGATCAGCAAGATCCACGTTACCTTGCTCATCGCACTCCACAACGACCACCTGCATCCCGGCCATCACTGCGCTAGCTGGGTTTGTGCCGTGAGCCGACTTAGGAATGAGGCAGACCGTGCGATGGCCCTCTCCTCTGCTGAGGTGATAACGCCGAATCGCCAGCAGCCCTGCATACTCCCCTTGCGAACCAGCGTTGGGTTGCAATGAAACTCCTGGAAGTCCGGTAATTTCGGCAAGCCACGAGGAAAGCTCATTCATCATCTGATGATAGCCGTCTGCCTGACCCGCGGGAACAAACGGGTGAAGCCGTGAAATACTAGGCCAGCTTACGGGAAACATTTCAGCGGTTGCGTTGAGCTTCATCGTACACGATCCCAGCGGGATCATGGAGTTGGTCAGCGACAGATCGCGGGCTTCCAGTCGTCGGATGTACCTCAACATTTCCGTCTCGGAGTGATAGCGATTGAAAATGGGGTGATTTGGGCTCGGACCCTGACGAGCAAGCTCATTTGGAATCGAGGGCCCAGATAAAGAGTCTAGTCCGGATAGGCTCGCGCCCGCAGCTACAGCAAATGCTTCAACAAGCTCCTTAAGCTCCTCTTCAGTAACGCTTTCATCCATTGAAACAGTAACTTCAGAATCGTTCAGCCAACGAAGGTTAATCGAAGCCACCTCACAGGCTTTCTTAAGCGCCGATGCCTGGCCAGCGCTGAGCCTCACCCAGAGGGTATCGAAATAGGTCTTTGAGCCTAGCTGATAACCCATTTTCTTCAGTGCACCGTCCAAACGACGAGTCCACTGATTCACCTGTTCGGCAATTCCTCGAAGCCCCGCGGGACCATGGTAAACGGCATACATTGAGGCCATCACGGCCAAAAGCACCTGCGCTGTACAAATGTTGCTGGTCGCCTTGTCGCGCCGAATGTGCTGCTCGCGCGTCTGTAGGGCTAATCGAATCGCCGGGCGACCCTCGGTATCCTGAGAAACTCCAACAATCCTTCCGGGAATCAACCGCTTATAGTCATCACGAGTGGAAATATAGGCAGCATGGGGTCCACCAAAACCAACGGGCACCCCAAAGCGCTGAGTTGTGCCCACCGCCACATCGGCCCCCAGCTCTCCGGGGGGAACCAGAAGAACCAAGGATAATAAATCTGCCGCCACAATGGTGCGAACGTCTAGCTGGCGAGCCTGCTCAAAAATTTTTCTGGGATCCTCAATGCTTCCATCCGTATTGGGGTACTGAACCAGAATCGCGAAAGGCTTTTGGGTCTCAAGATTCCACGTTGAGGGATCGGAGACCTCTACTTTTATTCCGAGTGGAGCTGCCCGAGTACAAACGATTTCAATAGTTTGCGGGTGGCATTTCGAAGAAAGGAGAAAGGGCTTTCCGTCGGGCCGTCCCTGAAGCCCAAAACACATGGTCATGGCTTCGGCTGCGGCGGTTCCCTCATCGAGCAAGGACGCGTTGGCAATGGGAAGCCCGGTGAGCTCGATAATCATGGTCTGAAAGTTCAGCAGCGCCTCAAGTCGTCCCTGAGAAATCTCTGCCTGATAAGGGGTGTACTGCGTGTACCAGCCCGGATTCTCTAGAATATTCCGCTGGATCACCGGTGGGGTGATGCAATCGTAGTAACCCATCCCAATGTAGGACCGGACTCGACGATTTTTTTCCATGATCGAGCCTAATCGCGAGAGCGCCTCAGACTCGGACATCGCTGGAGGCAGCTCCAGCGCTCGAGAAAGTCGAATCGACTGCGGCACCGTCTCTTGGACGAGTTGATCAAGAGAGCCCGCAACAACAAACTTCAGCATCTCGTCGATTTCGTGCTTTCGGGGACCCACGTGTCGGTCAACAAAAGAATTTTTCTGCATGAAGGCCTTTTATCAATTCCCGGGCTGCGCCGCCACGATTCGAAAGAATTTTTCTTGACGAGTATTTTTCGATTTCCCTCTAGGCAACCCGTTCTGCTGCCGCTATGTTCGGGCACCTCTCGATGAATACCATTGTCTCGCTGCAAACTAGTTCCCCATCCTTGGACGCCCAAAGCGATCCGAGGATGACCCAAAGCCAATCCTGCCCTAAGCCCGTTGACGATCTCAGTCGCGCGCTCAACACTGCGCTTCTTTCTTCCCGCGACCAGCCCTCGCGCGATTGGCTCGCAGAGATTCAGCGCTTGATGGACTCTCCGGCTTATAGCTCCCTTCTCAGCTCTATTCGCCTTTTGGCTCGCACACAGGGGGTCAGCGAGGCGGCCGCCGCCGAAGAAATGATCCGCACAGTGCGCGCCCTAGACTCCGCATGGAGGGACTACGCTTTTCAAGAAGGGCTCGATAGAATTAAGTCTTCAGGATGAATTCCCACTTAATTTTTACTGTTCCGGCGCGATCAACCAGTCCGCGCGGGGGGTTGGGGAATGGGCCGGCACGATTAAACGCTTGAACTGCTGCCGCATCCAGGGTCTCGGTGCCAGATTCTCCAACGATCTCAACATGAACCACCGTTCCCGCGTTATCAAGAACGACAAGCACCTCAGTCCGGTGGTCCATCTCGCTGGCCAGGCGCCGACCCTGCCGGTAGTGGCGCGTCAGGTGTTCGCGAAGAATGGGCTCCCATGCGCGATCTAGGCGGTCGCGTATTCTTTCAAAATAACCGTAAAATAAATACTCCTTGGTACTGAGTGCGGTCTCTTCGCCCTCTTTCAGTCCTGAAATGTACTCTCGCACATGACCATCACCGCTTAGCGCTTCATGAGAAGGGCTCACTGGGGGAATCACCGCCACACCGAGGCTCGATAAACTCAACGGACGATTCCGCGACTTTTCAACCGATCGAGCCCCTCCGGCAGCCCCGGCACCCCCGTTCTTGCTCACGGTCTGTCGGTCTACTGTTTGATTGCGCTCGCCCAAAAACGCCTCGTCCTGTGGGATAGCCTGATTATCTACCTGTCGTGTTCGGACGACCTGACGCGTTTTGGCGTCCTCCCTTTTCTGGGGTGAAGACGAGAGCTCCTCGATCTCAATGAAAAGTGGGGGGGGCGGTGGAATAAGCTCGGCCGCTCGCTTTTGAGCTAAAATCATGCACGCCAAAAAGATGGCGACATGCACCCCAGCAGAGAAACTAATATCGCGTTTTAAGAACACTTCACCTCGGCGCTCCACATCAGCGCTTCGGATCTATTCAAAGTCTTCTTTAAGAAAATCACCAGGACTTTCCGCTGCGCCGCTCGCCTGAATTTGGGGCTCAGTCCCCTCGATGAAGGCTTCACGAATTGCACGAGAAGAGTCGGACTGAAGTCGCCTCCCGGTATTGGGGTCGATTGGCGCGAAAACAATTCCTGACGGAATTGAAAAGGCCGAATCAGGGTATGGTTTTACCGCCTCTTTCATAAATGTAAGCCAGATAGGAAGAGCGGCCCTGGCTCCCGTCTCTCCTGGACCAAGTGGAGTCTGATTATCGTGTCCCACCCACACCGCCGTAATAACGTTTGGGGTAAATCCCGTAAACCAAGCGTCCAAATAGTCATTGGTTGTTCCAGTTTTTCCCGCCACCGCCCGGCCCAACTGGCGCGCCTCAGTTCCGGTTCCGTAGCTCACCACCTCTGTCATCAAGTGAGTCATGACATATGCAACTCGGGGATCAAGAACCTGATCCGGATCATTTGCGGGTGGATAGACAGGGAGATCTAGCTGGACCTTGCCAGAAATTCCTGACGAGGACCTCGATGCAGGCACGTTTGCACTTGGGGTCGGCGTTGACGCCACTGAGCCCGCTTGCGATGTGCCCGACTCTCCACTAGGGGGCACAACAAGCGTCGGAGGTGTGTTTTTTAAGGGCTGATCCTCGAGCCTTTTTCCGTCCCTATCGCGAATTTCTGTATAAAAAACGGGGCCCAACTTCTTTCCGAGGCGCGGAAACAATCCGTACACTTTTGCGAGTTCCAAAGGAGACACCGTCATGCTGCCCAGAGATATCGATAAATCCATGGGAAACTCTGAAGTCATTCCAAGTCTCTTTGCATACTCAATCAGTCTGGACACCTGAACCTCTTGAACGATGCGAATGGTTGGAACATTTCGCGACTTGATCAGCGCCTGCCGAAAAGTCGTGTCGCCATGAAACTTTTCATCAAAATTGGCGGGCTTCCACTTGCCGATCTCTTTGTCCTCAAAGGTGAGCGGAGCATCGATAATCACACTCGCGGGCGTAAAACCACTTTCGATTCCGGCGGAATAAATGATTGGCTTAAAAGATGAGCCCACCTGGCGTGTCGCCTGAATGGCGCGATTAAATTCAGATTTTGAATAGTCGTATCCACCGACCATTGCCAAAACGGCCCCGTTTTGAGCGTCTAAAGAGATCAGTGCCCCCTGAATCTGCGGATCTTGTTCAAGGGCTGCGCTGCGAACGTCTCCGGTTTTTGCAGAAAGAGGTCGAACGAGAACCACATCGCCCTTTTGAAGAACGCGCGAAGGAAGTGACGGCTCAGGACCCACCGCGCGCCCATCCTTGTGCAGGCGTGCCCAGCGCAATTCACGTAGTGATATCTCCAATCGAGTCGCGCCAACCATCACTCCGGCTGTTTTTTTAGCGTCGTCTACTGAGGTAACCAGCGCTCGATAGAGCTCTCCCTCTCGAATCATTTCAGACTCAGCCGAAATTCCCGACTCCTTCAGCGCCTCTGCAAGATCGAGTCGCCCGTCGGGAGTAAACACCTGATAGCCCAAGTGCCTTTCGATCACTTGCTCGCGGGCCTGGATCAGAAACTTCTCTTTTTCTTCATCCGACTTTAACTGTGTAATCGGCCCACGATAACCTTGTCTCTTGTCTACTTCCCTCAGTCCAGACTGAATGGCCGCCGTAGCCGCAAGTGAGAGTGCCCTGGTGGTGGGCACTGCAACCGTGAGCCCTTCCTGATAAAGCGCTTTTTCGCCATATCGCTCCAGCAGGTATCGGCGGATGTGCTCGACAAAGTAGGGCGCGAATTTTTGATTCGGGTCATTTTCGCTAAAAATCTTGATCGGCCTAGCTGCCGCCTCCGTCATTTGCGTCTGTGAAATATACCTGTTCTCATACATTCTGCGCAGAACGTAGAGCTGGCGTTCTTTAGCCTTTTTTGGATTCAAGTTGG
>JAGWZD010000051.1 GCA_018968995.1 Bdellovibrionales bacterium | reverse complement strand
GGAGCTAAAGTGGGTCAAGGCCTAGGGGAGCTTGCCTCGCGTATTCCGGGCATGATCGTGTCGTTAGTGATGGCGATTGTGAGCTTGTATTTCTTTTTGGTGGACGGAAAGAAGCTTGCTGCGTTTGCGAGGAAGAATTCGTTTCTGAACCCGACTCAGACGGGCGAGTTTATGGACTCTTTGGCGACGATGGCTCGCAGCGTGGTTCTTGCGAGTGTGGCCAGTGGTCTTGCTCAAAGCTTGTTAATGTTTTTGGGTATGTTGATTGCTGGTGCGCCCAATCTGGGCATGGTGACCTTTCTTGTTTTTCTGTTTTCGTTTTTGCCTCTGGTGGGGGCTGCACCCGTCACGTTTGGTGTGACGCTGATGGCCCTGATTAGTGGCGATACGACTCAAGCGCTAATTTTGTTGGTGAGCGCAGTTTTGGCTAGCCTGATCGATAATTTCGTTCGCCCGGCGGTTCTGAAGGGCGGAGCAAACATTCATCCGATGATCGGGTTTATCGCGGCCTTCGGCGGTTTAAATCTGTTCGGAATCAGCGGACTTTTTCTAGGGCCCATTGTCGCCGGCATGTTTATGGTTGTTCTGAGGATGAATCTGAAGTCTCAGTAGGCTGACTTTTCAAGTCGGTTGGCCCGGTGGTTTTTTCTCTGGGTGATTTGTTCAAAGAACTGCTGCAGGTGGGGTTGTTGTCCCTCCAGCGCCTGAATCAGAGCGTGGTATTCCTGCACTTCGAGTCGCTCGGTTTGGGCAACCTCCGACAGGCAGTTACGTAGAGTTAAGGTAGTAGGCAGGACATCGCCGTTGAGCTGAGAGTCAGTTTGGTACTCGTTCAGGATCTGAGCAGCACCGCCAAGATCCAGTATTTTTTCCAGGATCTGATCGATGTCCTCTTCGACTTCTTCGCTAAGACTAATCAGGCTCTGGGCAAGGATTCCATCATTGAGATCCAGGGCTGAGAAGTAGCTGCTTTTGTATCTGCCTAGTGCGGCAAGTTCGATGGCTAGAGCCTGTTTCATCATTTTTAAATTTCGCTCAGGTGCTTCGAATTCTGGGTGAGGGTGATGCATTGGCCCCCTGAAATGCAAAAGGGTTGCCGGCTTTGCGTATCAATGAATTGACACTCGATTAGGTTGTCTGCTTCAATCGCCGTATGGCGGCATCGAAGAAAAAGCCGGTTGCCTCGAAACAGGTAGCCAAAGAGTCAGCGCGGTCTGGTAGCAAAACAGTGGTCGAGCGAGCGGCAAAGGCGGCGGATAAAGCTGCGCAGGAGCAGGCCCGTGAGATCGCCAAGTCCTCGAAGGCGTCGAATAAGATCACTACCAGCAGTACTGCAGAGTATTTTTCTAAAAACCTCCAACAAGTGGGGTTTTCATCTCAAATCAAGGCGACGCTGACGACTCTGAAAGAGGCCGTGGATAACGCTCTGGACGCGTGTGAGGAGCACGGCATTCTGCCTGAAGTGACGGTTTCTATTGAGAAGCTGGGCGCGGGATCCATTAAAAATTCAGATCAAGTTCGTATTCGTGTAGAGGACAACGGGCCCGGGATTGATCCAGATGATGTTCCCAAGGTTTTCGGGGAATATCTGGCTTCTTCAAAGTTTGGGCGCGGTCGTTGTTCTCGGGGGCAGCAAGGAATCGGGATCTCGGCGGCAACCACTTGGGCGCAGCTGACCAGTGCGACTGGTGCGAAAGTGATTACTAAGACCAAAGCGATGCGTAAGGCTGTGTCGTGTGTCGTTGAAGTCGATATTAAGCACAATCGTGGGGTTGTGAAAAATCGTGAGACCATCGATTGGGATCGCCCTCACGGAACTTCAGTCGAGTTTGTGTTCGATGGTCGTATTCAGCTCAATGGCGAGGCGGGGCTGCTCAGTTATTTAAATGGCACGACGCTCGTGAATCCTCACCTCACGCTTCATTATAAATTGCCTGAGATGGAGTTACAGACCGTTGAACGAGTGACGCCCACGATTCCTCAAGTTCCCGAGGCAACCGAGCCTCATCCTCATACGATGAAGCTGGGAGAATTTATTGCTCATTCGCATCTTTTTGGTCGTGTGAAAACCAGTGCGTGGTTGAAGCGCGGGTTTTCGAGAGTCACCGACGCGACGATCAGTGAGCTCACCAAAGGGGGCATCAAGTCGTCATTGCTTGAAAAATCTGTAGATGCAGTCAATGAGACCGACTTTAAAGAGCTGTTCACTTCGATTCAGAATCTGCAGTTGATGGCTCCGTCAACTAAGTCAGTCCTTTCCATCGGTGAAGAGTCTTTAGCGAAAAGTATTCGTCGTTTGGGCGCAGTCGATTTTTTTTCGGTCGTCACTCGTAAGCCAACTATTTGTGATTTCAAGCCTGTTGAAGTCGAAGTGGCCATAGCCCGGCTTGAGGATCGGGGAATCGACCCCGATAGCCCGGTGCAGATTCTTCGTTTTGCCAACCGGGTACCCCTGCAGTTTGATAAATCCGCGTGTGCGATTGCCCAGGCTTTGACTTCGGTGAATTGGCGGGCTTATGGGCTTCATCAGCCGAAGGAATCTTTTCCAGTAGGTCCTTATATTATCGCGGTGTCGGTGGTTTCGCCCTTCATTAAGTTCAAGAATGCCTCAAAGGAAACGATTGATGCTTCGGATGAATTAGTGGAGGAGATTCGAAGGGCGTTGATTCAGGCCGGTCAGAAACTTTCGAAACATATTCGTCGTGAAGAAAAGGCGAATGAGCTGGAAGAGAAGATACGACATATCGAACAGTTTGGTCCTATTCTTGTACAGGGACTCTGTCGCATTACTAAGGCTCCGGATTCGCGCCGTACTAAAGCCGAGGAGGGGCTACGGAAGCTTTTAGGACGTGATGCTGAGGTTGCCGAGCAAGAGCTCGAGCAGGCACACACTCGATTAGAAGCACAGAAAGAAAAAGAGGCGTCTCGCCAGCCCGTGGTTGAGGCCATCGAAGAAGGCGTCCTTCAGGGAGACTGAGTTTCATGGCAACGAAATTGATGAAGCGATCAAAAAAATCGGACGATCAGATTCCTCATTTAAGTAAGGAACTTTGCAATCGTTTGCTTCAAGACTTGGAGCGTGCTCGTCGGCCTGTTTTATATGCGACGAAGTGTTCTTTGGATAATGCACTCTACAATCATAAAGTGGGCTTCTTGACTCCTGGCGATAAGAAAGTTGCTACGGAATTAAACGTAAGCTCAGTGAAGAAGATGTCTCGCGCTATTTTTATGCTCGAGATTTTGCTTCGAAATATTGATACCGGCGCAGTCAATACCAAGCGCGAGCTTTACTATATTAGTAAAGGTGAAATTAAGCATAACCCCATGCTGAAGCCCTTGGATTTTGCTGACCAGCCAGAGAGTGATGCCATTATCGATTTTATTTGCGAGATGCTTGAGTGTTATCGCGAAGAGCTCAACTGTTATGCCAATGACCGCGGTGGACAGACCTATTCACAGCAACTGGTAGTGACTGAAACATTACCTGATGGCGATACGGCGGTGATCGATCTCTCGAAGCTTGGTACGAGTCCGTTCCAGCCTAAGAATCGGCCTCAATCACTGAAACTTTCTGCGCGTAAGAAAATTGATTTCTGTCTGATCATTGAATCAGAAGGTACAGCCAACACCTTGGTCGCCAATGGCTTTACCAAGAGACATAATTGCATTCTGATCGGTGCACAGGGTGTTCCCTCAAATGCGGTACGGGGTTGGACCAAGTTGATCCAAGACCAATTAAGTGTGCCTCTTTATTTTTTCGGCGATCTGGACGCCTACACGCTTCAGAATATTTACCGCACCTTGAAAGCGGGTTCGGCGGCGTCATTGATTCGAAATTCGGATTACTCTGCCCCAGAAGTTCGATTCCTCGGGGTGCTTCCAGAAGACATCAAAAAATACGACCTGAACGATTATCCGGTGAAAGAGGGCGACGCTCAAGAAGGGCGCGCGCTTAAAAAAGCTGCTGATGCCCTGAAGAACGATCCTTTTTTTCAGGACAAAAGAAACAAGGGTGTAGCTCAGATCTTGAAATGGCTTCTGGAGCATAAACGTCGTTGTGAGCAGCAGGCCTATTTTACTGTAGATCCGCGTGATCCAACGATGCCTGAGAAGATTATTGTCGAGAAGATTAAGAGAGGAAACTACGTATGATCCGAGGTCATGCGAGAGTGCCTCACTTTCTTTTCGCTTTGTCAATGCTGGCAGGCGTCTCGAGCGCTGAGGCCACGGTGGGCAAGCCCGATGTGCCATTTGGCGGTCTGATTCAAGACCAAGATTTGAGCGGTGAGTATTTGCCGAGGCGAATCTTGGCTCCGGGAGCAGAGCTTTCAGCAGATCGTGTTGAGACGGCGGCGGCTCCTCAGCAGTTGGTGATTCAGGTTCTTCGAGAGGTGGGGAGCGAGCTACAGCCGGTTTCGGGTTTAGTCTTTACGGCCGCGAGTCCAAGTTTTGGCACCATGCCCGCAACCACCGACAGTCAGGGAGAGGCGCGTTGGGCTTCGAATTGTTCAGACGGGCCACGGATTCGCGTCCGAGCTCAGCTGAAGAACAGTTTTTTTTCTATAGCCTCCTCAGGAGTTGGGGGTAGGCCCTATCCGTTTGTGGCCGAAGTGGGCTGTGAAGGACTCACTCGTCTGATTGTGAAAACTGATTCTGATTCGGGGCAGGCACTGGGCATTTGGCAGGTGGCTATGCGAGCTCAATTGAAGCTCCAGTCGGCAATTGGTCTACAATTCTGGAAACGACCTGTTGTTTTTGCCTGGCCTGGAGATGGGGACTACTACACTCGTGGAGTCGTCACGTTGACGCGTGGCGATCATTGGGATGTCGTCGGTCACGAGTTAGGGCATGCCATCTATGATTTAGGGGGCATCGGCTCGTCGGAGGGCGGCCAGCACCGAATCGATGAGTGTTACAGTTCCACTCTAGCTTTGTCAGAGGGTTGGGCTTCATTTTTCTCGGCGTTTGTCAGTATTTCGTCGGATGACCCGGACGCTAAATTTGAATACATGGTGCCGAGGCGCGCTCCCATTCGATTTGAAACCATTCCGGCCGATGTTTGCGCGGGTGAGGAAAACGAGTGGCGAGTGACGGGGTTTTTCTGGGATCTCTTTGATAAGAACGCTGACGGAGAGACCGTGGAACAGCTTTTTTCAAGCTTATGGAATCCGCTACAGGACTCTCGAGTTTCCTCAAGTTCTCAGGCGGCGAAGCGTTTTGAGATTCGGGGTGTCATGCCTCGGGGCGATCTCGAGCAAGTGTGGCGGAAAAATTTTCTTAAATAGTTATCGTTGCACGATGGCTCGCCGAAACTGTTCCTCAAAGTTCAGCCAGGCCTGAATTGCGGCTTCGCTGAGGTTTCTTGAGCGAAGCACTTGTTCCAAAAGAACCGCCCTCCGATCAAAGAAACCGGGCAGTATGGGGGGAAGGTGAGTGTGCGCTTGTGCAGGAGACTTTCCAGAGTAACTGCCCCTCGCGCCCATCGCACGAAGGATGAATTCGGCCTGTTTTCTAGAGATTGCATCTAGGTCGCGCCCAGTAAAGAAAAAGCCGATCATCACGTCGCTTGCCATCAGCTGATAAAACTCAAGCATGAGATCGTAAACACGCGCCTCTGAGCCTATTTCAGCGTAAACGGCTTTAAGATCCATTCAGTGCAAGCTTTCCATAAAAAAAGGCCGGGAAAGAGTTCCTCTTCCCCGGCCCAATGCTTAAAAAAACCGGGACTATTCGAAATCGCGGTCCATGACAGTTTTGCGGCCATCTTGCTTTGCGCGAGAGATTGCTTGATCGCAAAGGTGGCGAATTTTTTCCGAAAGTACGTTCATCACGGCTGAGGAAGTGTTCATTCCGCCTGAAGCCTTACGGATATAATCCTTAGTCTTGGAGGCCACGACCAGGGTTTCTTTTTCTCCGCCTGCGGATTCGTTAGTGTCAGTCATTGTTTATTCCCTTTCTTGAGAGTTATTTCACATCCAAAAGTTCAACTTCAAAAATCAAAGTCGCGTTGCCAGGGATGACTCCTCCGGCTCCGTTTTCGCCGTAGCCGAGCTCAGGTGGAATCACGAGCCTACGCTTACCGCCCACCTTCATGCCGGCAACACCGAGGTCCCAGCCCTTAATCACCTGTCCAGCACCTAAAGTGAATTTAAAGGGTTCATTTCGATCGAGGGATGAGTCGAACTTTTTTCCATCGGTGAGGGTTCCGGTATAGTGCACCGTCACCATCATTCCGTTTGCCGCTACGGCGCCCGTACCTTCTTTGATTTCTTCGGTCTTAAGGCCAGTTGCAGACTTATTGGCTTCTGGGGCTGCAGTCGTTGTTCCTGTAGTTGTACTTGAAGTGGCAGTCGAGGCGTTCTGAGGGGCCTCTGAAGACTTCTTCGTGCAGGCGGACAGAGTTGCTAGGGTCATCGCTAATACAGAGACTAGCGCCATTTTAGAATCAAACAGTTTCATGGATCAGGTTCTCCTTCTGTGGATCCTGGGTTTATGGCCTGACCATTACATAGGACTGGCGGGGGGGCGAGCCGTTTTTCCGGTAGCGTCGAAAAAAAAAGAGAGTTGGTCGGGAATTCAGAGGGGGGTATGGTGGGGGCATGACGTTTTTTGAAGCTTTTTTATATGGGGCGGTTCAAGGATTGACCGAATATCTCCCGGTCAGCAGTTCAGCTCATTTGGCACTACTACCCCGGTTTTTAGGCAAGGCAGACCCAGGACTCAGTTTTGATGTTTTTCTTCATGCAGGAACTTTGGGCTCCACGCTCATTTACTTTCGAAAAGAATGGATGGGGCTGCTTCGTTCGTTTCTAAAACCAGAAGGTCAAAGGATTGTTTGGAACGTGATTTTCGCGACCCTGCCAGCGCTCGTGGTGGGAGGGCTCTTTTCAGATTGGATCGGGATTCACCTGAGGGGACCTCGGCTCATTGCCAGCGCACTGATTCTGGGCGGGGTGCTACTGTATCTTTCTGATCGCTACTCTCGGGGTGTGAGATCGTGGACCGAAATGAGGCGACTGGATGCCTGGGCTGTAGGATTTTTTCAGTGCTTGGCTTTTATTCCAGGGATGTCTCGCTCAGGCTCTACCATCATGGGCGCCCGGTTTTTGGGGCTTTCTCGTGAGGCCGCTGCACGATTTTCGTTTTTTGTGTCGGCCCCGGTAACGGCTGCCGCGTTAGCCTCTGAACTCAGACATTGGGATAAAATTATGCAGTCCGTGTCGACGGCCTCATCGGTAGGAACCACGGCACACGCGTGGCTGATTTTGGCAACCGGAGCTTTGAGCGCTTTTGTGTTTGGATGGATTGCGATTTCAGGACTGATCCGTCTAGTTTCACGCACGGGTTTTGCTGCCTTCGCAGTCTACCGAATAGTTCTGGCGGCGATTGTTTTGCTTTACTTAGGAAGTAGCTGATTTCTTTTTAGTCCGATCAAATCCGCTGTTTTATTGATGATGCCGATGGCTTCATCTGGCGAGTCAGTCACTTGGATGTAATCTAAATCACTCGGCTCAATAGTCTTATAAACGCTCGAGCATTGAGCTAGAAACTCAAGATAAGGACGCCAGTAATCGCGTCCCATCAGAATCACAGGGAAATCGTAGACTTTGCCCGTTTGAATCAAAGTGAGGGCCTCGTTGAGTTCATCCTGGGTTCCAAAACCCCCAGGTAGGACCACAAACGCGTAAGAGTACTTTACGAGCATCACTTTTCGAACAAAGAAGTAGTAAAAATCGATGACATCATCGAGCCACGGGTTCGGACGTTGCTCGCGGGGTAGTCGGATCGTACAACCCACCGATCTTCCCCCTGCCTCTTTGCATCCTCGATTGGCGGCGGCCATGATTCCGGGACCGCCACCGGTCATCACCGTGAAGCCTGAGCGAGCGAGACCAGCGCCCACCTTTCGAGCAAGCTCGCAGTAGGGGTGGTCCTCAGGAAACCGGGCCGACCCAAAGACCGTCACGCAGGGTCCAATAAAGTGAAGCTTTCGAAACCCTCGGATGAACTCCCAAGCGATTCGGCAGACTCGTACAAACTCCATCCAGCGAGTATTTCGTCCAGCCAGGAAGTGGGCTTCGTCGTGGGGCGACACGCGCGAGATTTCGCGTAAACCTGAGAGTCTTTTGATTTTGGGGTCTTGAGGGATTCTCACGTGACAGAGGTCTCCTGTTGGACTCCATTCTGATCTGCTAAGTCACTGAAAACAATCATTTATTTGGCACCACCGAAAAAGCAAAGAGAGCACTCTGAATAGTTGATAAAAATAGTCATCTGTTATAGTTTCTCGCGACTCATGCGCTTGCTCTTGGTCACACCCCCCATGACTCAATTGAATACGCCTTATCCCGCAACGGCGTATCTGAAGGGGTTTTTGCGTCGTCATCGTTCTGATTTAGAGGTGTTTCAAGCCGATCCAGCGCTGGAGTTGGTTCTTCGATTATTCTCAAGAGCGGGTTTAGTGCGTGTGCGCGCTGAGATTCAATCGAACGCTGCTGAATCGGTTCAGCATTTTATCCAAAACTTTGAGCGCATTCTC
The DNA here is from genome assembly GCA_018968995.1 of Bdellovibrionales bacterium. GTDB lineage: Bacteria > Bdellovibrionota > UBA1018 > UBA1018 > UBA1018 > CAIOHW01. The sequence continues at coordinate 710 of JAGWZD010000051.1, read as the reverse complement.
GCGGCCGTAGAACCTGTTATTTCCTTTCTTCAAGGAAAAGACCCCTCTTTGGCGATGCGATTAGAGGGGCTTCTTCCGCAGGGGCCAGCGTTCCAAACGCTGCGACAATACTCGCTTCTCACTGGTCCGGATCAAGACGACGGACTCAGCTGGGCCTTTGGCGCGCTGGGAGTTCAGGACCGCGCGAAATTTTTAGCCTCTCTTTTTTTGGATGATCTCGCTTTAGTCATTCGCGAAGGCATCGATTCACGATTTGAGTTTTCTCGGTATGGTGAAAAACTTGCGGCCTCGCAGGCAACATTGGATCCGCTCTTGTCTGCGGTGAACTCAAAGAGTCCAACTCTGGTGGATCGAATTCTCGACGAGATCACCACAGAATTAGCAGCAGAGCATCGGCCAGACGTTGTGGGTTTTACTACGCCTTTTCCTGGGAACGTTTACGGCGCATTTCGAATGGCTAAAGTGTTTCGACAAGCGCTTCCTCAAAGTCGGCTAGTGTTGGGGGGCGGTTATCCAAACACCGAGCTTCGGGAGCTCGAAGACCCAAGGGTTTTTGATTTTTTTGATTTTATTACTTTGGATGACGGTGAGCGTCCGCTTCTCGCTCTGCTGGAGCACATCCAAGGAGATCGGCCTCAGAGTGAGTTGCTTCGTACCTACGTTAGAAAAAGAGAGTCTAATCAGGACCGAATCGAATGGATTTCGTGCCC
>JAGWZD010000050.1 GCA_018968995.1 Bdellovibrionales bacterium | reverse complement strand
GAGCAGAAAGATGGCCGAGCAGGCCAAACTTGTTGCTCATGACATTCGATCGCCTCTTGCTGCACTGAAGACAATCGAGGCTGATCTGGCGGCCCTGCCCGAAGACCAAAGAAAGCTGATCCGAAATGCAATTTTTCGTATTTCGGATATTGCAAATGGCTTATTGAATCTTTCTAACCAACAGCGCACAGCTAGCGTTAGTGACGCTGAGCCGGTGCTTTTATGGCCAGTCGTGGATTCAGTTGTCAGCGAGCTTCGCGCTTCGACCGCAAGACTAAATAAGCAGATTCATATTGAAATGAAATGCGATTCAGAAGCGGCATTTACTTACGTAAAACTCATATCTTCCACATTTAAGAGAGCTATTTCAAACTTGCTGAACAACGCTGTCGAAGCATCGCCGCATTTTGGAACAGTCACGGTGACTCTCAGAAGAGATAGAAATCGAGTTCTGTTAGAGATCGCCGATGAAGGCGCTGGATTCCCAGAAGGTTCGTTGGATCAAATTGGTATCGAAGGGTTTTCAACAAAGCAGAACGGAAATGGACTCGGGGTTTTCCAAGCTAAACAAGCGGTGAAACAGTCTGACGGAATTATTCATTTTCGCACTCGATCTATCGGCGGGGCTGAAGTGAGCATTATTCTTCCTATTAGCAGCCCTCCAATTGATGCCGTTTCGGAAGTGGTGATTCGAAAGGATCATACAGTCGTGGCAATCGATGACGACGACTCCTTACTTCAAGCATGGGCCAATAAGACCAAGCAGTCTGGACATAGCTTTCTTGGTTTGAACGGTAGCCATCACCTTGGCGAAGCTATTCTGAACGGTCGGATCGATCCCGGAAATGCATTTTTCTTCGTAGATTTCGACCTAGGTACTGAAACAGGCCTCAATCTGATCGATGCTTATGGGCTCCAATCACAAAGTATTCTAGTAACGAGTTTCTTCGACGATCCTGGGATTCGAACTCGTGCAAAAGTAATGGGAGTGAAAATTCTTCCTAAAAGCCTACTTACGTATTTGAACTTAAAAGCGGTCGATACGTTTAGTGCTGCGAAGCCAATTGTATTGTTGGATGATGATGCGATTGTTCGAGGTGGATGGAAAATAGAGGCAGAACGCCTAGGCGTCCCGTTTATGTCGTTTAGCAAAGAAAGCGATTTGTTCAATGACCTCGAAGGGGTTTCGAAAGACAGTTACATCTACGTTGATGTAAGCTTAAACGACGATAAATCAGGAGTTAATGTCGCGAAAAAACTCCTACAATTAGGGTATGACAATGTAAGCTTGGCCACGGGCTACGATGCTAAGGACTTGCCAGTTCTCCCAGGGTTAAGAGCCGTCGTTGGAAAAGAATTTCCACGACACTTTCAAATTAAGTAGTTTCCCACTTTCCCAGAATCAATTCCCACTTTGTGGGAAAACTTGTTCGAGCAATTAGGCATGTATCTTTGCAAATCAAGGACTTAGCGACTGGCATGCGTCATGCTCTTTGCCTCGTTCGGGTTGCCAAAACCTGAGGGAGGTATGATATGAAGTATAGTGATGGTGATATTGTTTCTTTGGAAGGCAAGACTGAGTTCTTGCTTGGGGAAACACAGCTCTTTGACAAACTGGTTTGGATGACTTCGGAAGAAGCCGCTAGGTATCTTCGAAAATCAATCGGTGCTTTACGAACCGCTGTTTGCCGTGGCCAGATTCGGGCACGTAAATGGCGTCGCCGACTGTATTTTAGGAGAACAGAACTAGATCGAATGCTCGAACTCTCTGAATAAAAAAGGAGAATCGAGATGAGCGTACGTGCATATCCAAAAGGCGAAACTGTCGTTTGGAAAGGATACATTAACGTAAGAAGTAAAGTGGATCGAACTTTGAGAATTACAAAGTATACCGATCCTTGTGACACAAAAGAAGCGGCTGAATTAGCTAAGAAAAAGCTATTGCGTTGGGCATACAGCGAACTCGCGAGACAAGAAAGTCTCGGGAAATCTTGGGGATCCATTATTGATCGTTGGCGGGATGCTGCACTCGATAATCGGGTGAAACACTCCTATCAAAGAACAACAATTGAGGATCACGTTAGCAGACTGAAAAAATGGACTGAGCTTTGGTTAAAAAGACCTGCCTCTGAAATTGGTAGAGGTGATGCTCGGGAAGTTCTTTTTCTGATGACTGCTGAAGGGAAATCAAAAGGATACCAAGAACAACTCAAACATACGGTCAATGTTGTATATGACTGGGGCATTGAGGAACGCCTAATTCTGGGTGTGAATCAAAGTCCGATGAGAGGCGTAGTTATTGGCGGTCCGAAAGAGGAAAAGGTTCCTGAGATACTTACTCTTGAGGAAATGAGAAAACTCCTCTTTGAGGCCAAGAGATTGGATCACCCCTGGTATCCGGTTTGGGCCATGGCGATGTCCACTGGCATGCGCAACGGCGAGTTACACGCGCTCCTTTGGAGCGATGTAGATCTCGAAAATAGAAAAATCCTAGTATCGAAATCATTCCATAGTCGAAACAAGATCGTAAAAAGCACCAAAAGTGGTCGCTGGAGGACGGTCCCAATCGCCGACGAATTGCTGAAGCTTTTGATTGAGCTAAAAGCAACCGCTGGCAACCGCCCACATGTGTTGCCGAGGCACTACAAGTGGGATTCTGGACAGCAAGCAGAAGTCCTTAGGACGTTCTGCGAGGGAATTGGAATTAAATCCGTTCGCTTCCATACGCTGAGAGCCTGTTTCGCTACCCAACTCCTGACGCAGAATGTGGCCCAAGCAAGGATCATGAAAGTCTGTGGATGGTCTGAGCTTAAGACGATGCAGAAATACTCTCGTTTAGGCGGGGTGGACGAAAGAGACGCTACGAAAGACCTTAAGGTGCTCCCAAACGATGTTGCGGCCGTGGAACAGGTTGTCGATCTTATTGGATTTAAGTCTGCAAAAGATGCGCAGTAGAAAGTGGCCAAAATTGGCCAAAGCTAGGTATAACTTATTGAAAGGACTCCAAAGCAGTAGTTGGCACCATCAGCTCCTGACACTGTTTTTCTATGGGCAAGTCATGCCTGGGCAGCACTGTATGCTTGCCGGCGGTAAATCACAGCTGGCCTGGACCGTGCATGTCTCATTCACATCGTAAAGAACAGGCGTGCCAGAGCAAAGGCAGATGTTGCTTGAGCACCCGATCAGGCTTCTAAGTTTGTGGTAGGGATAGGCCAGGGTGGGGCTTGTAGCGGCCGGCCCCGTTCGGCACCAGGAGATACCAGTTGCATAAACCCACACTGGCGGCGTGTAGCCTGACTCGGTGCAAATTCCACCTCCAGCCACCGGTGACCAACACATCTGTCCTCCGTTTGGAAAGGTTTGGAATTCCGAGTTGCATTGGGCAAGGGTTTCGGAGTTGCATGAGGTCTCTGTATTGAATTTGGAATAGAAAGTACAATCATAGACCACGTCGATCGGTGGGGGTGGAGCCATCACTGTTGACTCATCTGTAGCCGTACAAGCGGGTTCAATGGCGAGCAGGCATAAATAGATTGTTATGGATTTCAGCCTCACGAATGACGTTTCGGTGATCAGGTAGGGGGACTTGAGCGGTAAGACTGTGCTAGGATTTAAGCATGTCCAACCAGACCTCCCCCTTTGACCCAAATGAGTTTGCAGAATGGCTATTAAAAGGCCTGCGTGAGGTCTTGGAATACCGAGTCCGTCAGACGCTTGACCGCGAGCGCTGGATGGAATTCTTCAAATCAAAGATTCCGAATAAAAACGAGGTCGTTCACCTGGCCTTGAAGCAAGCGTTTTTGAAAGCAGGCTTCCAGTTTGAGGATTTGAACTTGGGCTCTGCTCACTTTCATGTGATTCGCAAATCCTGGCGAAAGCCCGAGGCGGGGCAGGAAACGCGAAGACTTCTGTTCATTCCGGGCTTTGGGGACTCTCCGGGGTCCTGGCTTCCACTTTTTACGCTCTCGCAACGTGAGCTTTCCCGGAGCTTTGATGAGGTAGTTGTGCTTGATTTTCCTGGCTACCTTGGATTCCTCTCGCGCCATGAGATGATTACCTCGATGGAGATCCTGCTCTCGGTTGTAAAGACCGTGTGTGAAGCGAATCCTCCGACCGTGCTCATGGGGCACTCGCTTGGGGGCTGGCTTGCAGCGAGGGTTGCCCAGGACCTGCCGAGAATGATGGATCACCTTTTGCTTTTTGCGCCCTCCGGACTCACGCCGATTGACGAGCGAAAGACCTTCGGCGATTTCATCGTACGAAACCAGCAGCTTGAGCTTTCCGAAATCCTGGAACTCATCGTGTTTGATGCAAGAAAGTTCAAGCCCATTTTGTCGACTGAGTTCAAGGAGTTTTATTCCAAATCCGGAGTGGCGGAGTTTGTGGGTTCCGTTACAGCAGAGCAGTTCATAGATCCTGCACGACCCTTTTTGGCAAAAAAAATCTCAGTCCTTTGGGGCGAGAAAGATGAGTTCGTCCCGACCCATTGGATTCGGTACTGGATTGAGCATTATGGCGATTACCTTGATGCCTATCTGTTAAAAGATACGGGCCATATTCCCCAGATGGAGCGGCCGCTCGTCACGGCACAAGCCATGATGCATGCACTGCTTGAAAAGGGCGGAGTCGAGGGGATGGGGTGGAAGAAAATCCAATCCCGAAAAAAAGAATACGCTACCCAGAGTGGAAAGACGCAGGCTCAGGCGGGGTATCTGAAGTAGGAAAAATGCGAGCGGGCGAAAAACGATGTCCGTATTGTCTCACTCAAACTTCACAAGATGATAATTCTTTTTCCCTTTTCGAATCACAAGCGCGCGATTTGAGATCAAGCTCTCTCGCGTAACCGTATGGCCGATGTCGGTGATTCGCTCGTTGTTCAGATACACGCCACCTGCCGGAATTTCCTTTCGTGCAGCGCCCTTGGATTGAAAAAGCCCGGTCTCGGTCAAAAGATCAATCAGGCTTACGCCCGATTCCAATCGACTTGCCTCGAGAGTGGATGCAGGGGCGTCAGAAAAGATTTCCTTTAGAGTTTCAAAATCAAGACTCTTGATCTCGGCACCAAAGAGCGCGCGTGTTGCCGCTTCCGCACGAGCAACGGCGTCTTCGCCATGGGCAAGACGGGTCACCTCGCGAGCAAGGGCGATCTGGGCTGCTTTCTTCTCGGGCTCAGAGAGAACAAGCGCTTCAAGCTTCTCGATCTCGGAGACCGGAAGAAAGGTCAAAAACCTAAGCCAAGTTCCGACCACGCTATCGGGAGATCCGATAAAAAACTGATAAAGCTGATAGGGTGAAGTTTTCTCGCTTGAGAGCCAAACCGCGCCGCTCTCGGTTTTTCCAAATTTCACGCCATCCGGACGCGTGATGAGCGGGTGGGTGAGCCCGTACGCATGGGTGTTGCTATCTTTTTTCGCTTCATCCCGATGGGCAAGTTTTCGACGGATCAGGTCGGTTCCTGCCGTGATGTTCCCCCATTGATCAGAAGCTCCGATTTGAAGGGAGCAGCCGTGATCAAGATGAAGCCTGTAAAAATCATAGGCCTGAAGAAGCATGTAAGAGAACTCAGTGTAGGAAATGCCATGCTCACGGTCGTCCATGCGTGTGCGGACGGAATCCTTTTGAACCATGTGATTGATGGTGAAGTGTTTTCCCACTTCGCGCAAAAAGGTCAGCACATTCATGTCGCGGTAAAAATCGCGATTGTTCACGATGATTGCGCCGGTGGGTCCGGGGCCAAAATCCAAAAATCGCTCGGCAACTTTGCGGATGCCGTTTAGGTTGTGCTCCACCTGCTCTTCGGTCTGAAGGGCCCGCTCCTGCGCCTTGAAGCTTGGGTCGCCGATCAGGCCCGTAGCACCTCCAAGGACCACAATGGGCCTGTGCCCTGCCTGCTGAAAGCGCCTCAGCGTGATCAAGGGCAGAAGGCTTCCCACGTGGAGGGAATCACTCGTCGGGTCAAAGCCGCAGTACAAGGTGATCGGGCCTTGATTCAATTTTTGGCCTAGGGTTTCATCGGTGAGCTGGTACAAAATCCCTCTAGATTTCAGATCACTAAGCAGTGCGTTTTCCATGTCCCTACTGTACCCCAAAGGGAGGGGCTCGACCAAGAGTCTAAAGTTTCCGCTTTTCATCTCTCCTCCTTTTTGGTTGAATGGGCCGGACTTGAGCCACATTGCAGATCCCGGAACCGGGACCAAAAACCGCAGTTGGATCGGCAGCAGGGGGAAATCGCCTTGACCCTCCCTTGCGTCCTTGTGTTTGACCAAGACCCCGAGATGCTTCAATTGATCTCAGCTCAATTGACCGAAGGTGGAGGCATGGAGGTCATTTCCTGCTCAGGGGTAGGCGAGGCATTAGAACGCATCAAAGCGGCAAAAGTCGATCTTCTGGTTACAGACAGCAAGGTCTCTGAAACGGGTCTAGCCGGGTTTTTGGCCAAGGTTGAGGCCACAAGTGCCGCCTCATCCCTGTCTTGCATTGTGGTGATTGCGGGGCCTGGTGAAAGTCCGGACATCTCAGGGGTATCCCCGAGCCTTAAGACCAAAATTCTCTCCAAACCCTTTGATCGGGGAGCCTTGGTTGCGATGGTGCGGGCCAATCTCAAAACCCTTCCTCAGGCGGGAAGCCGCGTGCTTCGAATGGAGAGCCTGACCTTGAATCCTGGCTCCTATGATGTTCACCTGGATGCCGAACGGATTCATCTGACCACAAGCGAGTTCAAGCTCCTGTTTGAGCTGATGTCGAATCCCGATGTGATCTTAAGCCGGGAGCACCTCATTCAAAAGGTGCAGGGTGAGGGGATAGCAGTGATTGATCGTGCGGTCGACACCCATGTTTTTTCGCTGAGAAAAAAGCTCTGCGCAATGGGAGAGCGGATCGAGACGGTTCGCGGCTCTGGATATCGTCTTCGGTCGGAAGCCCGCTAAAGCAGGGCCTAGGTGGCCGTGATCCTGGGACAACTGAAAAACGTCTTTGGTGATCGGATTGGCGAATAACAAACGAGCCAGTTACACAAAAAATTTTACGTTCTCTGTAACTCTCAGTACGCCAAGCGGAGCGATCATTGATCTTAAGGTTGAAAGCATTGACCAGGATAACAGAGTTGTTCTTGGGCCTGTTTCAGAAAAGACATTCAAATCGTTGGCCCACTTCGACCATCTGAAAATTGGAGACGTTGTCGTATTGGGAGGATCTAATTTTTCTAATGCACAACTTCAGGTACGCCAAGATGACTTAGTAACGGTCACTGATAAGTCAGGCCATCAAACACAACTCAAAATCTACCTGCTTTACGATAGGGACTACTTAGTTCTTGTTCGCCCAGGAGCACCGAAGCTTGGGACGTTCGATATGCTGAAGTTTGGCTGGAAACTTTTCTGGCGATAAAGTGGTTTTCTGCCAAAGATAGTTGTGGCATCAAAATCGTTGATCAGTGCTGAAGGATTTAAGGAATTAGGTCTAGAAGATTATCTAAGTTAAATTTTATTCTGTTTCTAAATCTTTTGATAAAACTGTAACGATGCTTCCTTCGGTAAGGTCTGATTTAACCTTACTTCTGGGGATGAAGCGATTTTTCTTGCCACACAAAAGCTTCATTTTTTCTTGGTCAAAACTGACAACCTTGCATTTAATGAAGTGGCCCGGTATGCCCTTAGTTTTCGGTGCTGCATAGGCGGAGGAAGCGATTAAAAGAAAAATAATCACTATATAGTTGTTCATAAATTATTCTGCCCTTGTCTCTGTTTTTTTAACTCCTGTACCGGTACCTGTGACTTTAATGATGGATGCTCCTTTAAGTAGGTCTTCCGGCACTACTACAGAAGTAGCAGAAATTTTCAAATACGGAAGGCCTTTGGCCTTGTTATCATCGTCTTGATAAAGGCAGGTGTCACAAGTTGGGCAACCTTTATCTGAATCAGACTTCATACAGGCGTAAGCTGATGGATCACCACCACCTACTTGCTTATATGAAATGATGCAGGCATCGTTACCTTCTACCTTAGAAATAATTGGAGTACTGATGTAATAGCAGCCATCTTTTCGGTATGGTTTTTTTAATGAAGCTGAAAGGGTGTTGAAATCAGGGTTTGTTCCATTTTGATTTTTATTCATTCCATAGAGGTCAACAGATTTTGCACTTACTCCGGTAAGTTCAACTGGGTAGGAAAGGCTTTTGGCTTTAATATATTTATCAAAGTCGCCTGGCGGTAAGGTCAATACGTCGTTTAAATTGGAAATTTTTTTCCCAGTAATTTTTTCAAACTCTTTGATGGTAACCTCGGTATTATTCAAGAAAATGGATTCGATGCCAGTCATGTTTTGACTCAGAACAAACCCCTTGTAGTTGTCGCAGTTCAAATATGCGTAGGATCTTTTGTCTACTAGTTTTGAGTCTAGTCCAATAAGTCTAACAAGAGACGTGGTGGACTGATTTTTACAATGGACGTTGGTATCGTCAGCCATGGCAGCAGTGATCGAACAAAAAGACGATATTAAAATACATAGACCTATTTTCATAAGGAATCCTCTATCTCTCTTCGGATGTGGAAAGTTAAGCTTTAATTTTCGTCCGTCTTTGGTTTGACGCTTTAGAAAAGTCGTATGTGACACATTCAAATGATAGTGTCACGGTTCAAGTGTTGAGTTTTCGATGCGTGAATACGCACACTTTATACCGTAAAATTGGTTACGGTTTTGTTACAGTCGTTTTAAATGAGTTTTAAGTCTTTATAGTGAAAATGTTTAAAAATTGCGCACCCGTCAGGACTTGGCAAAGCTCCCGCCGCGCCTCCTGCGCTTTTGGTCGTGGACTTACCCCCTCAAAAACGGACGGTTTAGCCTGCTGATTTAGCCCGGATATACTCCCTCGGCGCCATCATTTTGAGGGCACTGTGAGGAGCGTTCTCGTTGTAGTCCTTGAACCAACCGGGCAGTTGATCCAGAACCTTTTCCGCACTGGAAAGATCATTAATGTACACATAATCGCGCTTGAAGGTTTTCACAAACGCCTCTGCCATGCCATTAGATTCGGGACTGTAAGGCGGCGTCATGCAGACCGTGAAGCCCAGAGAGCGGGCAAATCCCACAGTCTCTTTTGCCGTGAACTGAGGACCCCGGTCACTCAGCCATTCAACCCTTCTCGGAAGGCGCGCTACCTTGCCGAAACGGTATTCCATGGCTTCGACCATCAGGTCCCGTACCAGTTGCCCGTCCACTCCGACTGTCGAGGCTGCGAATCTCATCAGCTCCCGGTCGTGGCAATCGAGTGCAAAGATCACCCAGACCAGATCTCCGTTCCAGCACTGGATTCCGAAGATGTCCGTGCACCACCT
>JAGWZD010000049.1 GCA_018968995.1 Bdellovibrionales bacterium | reverse complement strand
TAGTTCTTTTTCAGAATCCGAGGGATTCCCAGCCTCAAGAAGAGCGGCTGAGAAATTATAGCGAACATAGTTCTTCCAGTTTCTATCGCCTAAAAGAGCGTCGGGAGCGCGCTGAAGTGCAGAGCTAAAAGCATTGGCTGCGGCGTCCGGTTTTTTTGTGAGTAGAAGCGCCAGCCCTTTCAGGTTTAAGACCTCTGGCAGTTTAGAGCTCGAATGAAAATCTCGTTCAAAACTCTGCGCAAGCTCGAGAACTTTTGGATACTGAGCCTTACTGTAGGCCGTCTGAATCTCGGCTAAGCGGTCACGGTCCGAGGGTTGATGCGGCTGAGTGACCGCCTCTTCATCATCCGCCAGCACCCAAAAGCCAGTATTTTGTATGGAGAGCAAGCTAAGGGCAGCAATAGCAGCAGTCGATATGAGAGATCGAAGGAATGTTTGAGCCCAGTGCTGAGGTTGCCCCATACTCCTCGTTTTCGCCTTAATTGCTGGGTTCAGCCAAAGAAATTTTTAACTTTTTCGAAAAAGCGATGGTGCAGCGGGTGAGTCGCCTCGGCCCCTAGTTCGTCAAATTTTTTCAGCAATTCCTTTTGCTCTCCAGAGAGCTTAGCTGGGGTTTCAATCAGGACGCGAACAAGCTGGTCGCCTCTACTGCGCTGGTCTAAGCGCGTGATTCCTTTGTTTTTGAGTCTGAAAACCTTATGAGACTGTGTTCCCGAGGGGATCTTCATGTTGACTTTGCCCTCAAGCGTTGGAACCTCGATTTCGGAGCCAAGGGCTGCTTGCGTGAACGTGATCGGTACGTCGCAAATCACATCAGAATCTTCGCGGGTAAAAAAATCGTGTGGCAGAATATTGACGACTACGTAGAGATCTCCGGCCATGGCTCCGCGCTCCCCGGCTTCGCCCTCTCCGGTGAGTTTCATTTTTTGACCCGAATCAATTCCCGCAGGAATCTTCAGAGAAATCTGCGAGCGCTTCTTGGACTGTCCAGTTCCCCGACAGTTTGAGCAGGGGTCTTGAATCATTTCCCCTGAGCCCGCACACCGAGGGCAAGGTTGAGAAATGGCAAAAAAGCCCTGTTGAAAGCTAACTTCCCCTCGGCCGCCACACTGATTACAGGTGACGGGTTTTGTGCCAGGCTTGGCGCCAGAGCCCTCACAGGGTTCGCACGCAACCGTCTTCGGAATGGTAATGACTTTCTCGGTTCCAAACGCAGCATCTTCGAAAGTGATGTCTACCGTGGTTCGGATATCATTTCCCGGGCGGCCGCCTCGGCGTCTGCCTCGGCCGCGCCCCCCCATTTGTCCAAAGATATCTCCGAAAATGTCCCCGAAAATATCATTAAAACCGGCCGCTCCGGCACCGGCTCCCCCGAAGCCTTCGAATCCACCACCGCTGGCTGACCCCGCATTAGCAGCATGTCCAAACTGGTCATACATTTGCTTCTTTTGCGGATCAGAGAGAACTTCGTAGGCTTCCGAGAGTTCCTTGAACTTTTCCTCGGCTGCTTTGTTTCCGGGGTTCTTATCTGGATGAAACTGAATGGCAAGCTTGCGGTAAGCCTTTTTCAAGTCTTCCGCTGAAGTGTTTCGGGAAACACCCAGAATCTCATAATAATCGCGCTTTGCCATTCAGTGCTCTTTAGACTTCTTTGAAATCCGCGTCGATGACGTCGTCTTTCTTTCCGTCCTTCTTCTCGCCTTCGCCCGCGGATTGAGCTCCAGTTGCATCTGGACCAGGCTGCGCGCCAGCCTGTTTGTACATCTGCTCAGCCATTTTATTCGAAGCACTAGTCAAGGCTTCAGTGGCTTTCTTGATCTCATCAGCATCTTTGCTTTCGAGATGTTTGCGAGCCTCTACGAGCGCATCCTCGACTTGTTTCTTGGTGTCAGCCTCGATCTTTTCGCCGTTTTCCTTCAGCGTTTTTTCGATCGTGTAGATCAGACCATCAAGCGTGTTGTGCGCGTTGACTACTTCTTTACGCTTTTCGTCTTCGGCGCGGTGCTCTTCTGCTTCACGCTGCATGCGCTTGATTTCTTCTTCCGAGAGACCTCCAGAAGCCGTGATCTTGATGGACTGTTCTTTGCCAGTGCCAAGGTCCTTAGCCCCGACATGAACAATACCGTTTGCGTCGATGTCGAAAGTGACTTCCACTTGTGGCACGCCGCGAGGTGCTGGTGGAATTCCAACAAGATCGAATCGACCGAGCGATTTGTTGTGCTCAGCGAACTCACGCTCACCTTGCAGCACATGAATCGTCACTGCAGATTGATTGTCCGCTGCAGTTGAGAACACTTGAGATTTCTTGGATGGAATCGTGGTGTTCTTATCGATCAACTTCGTGAATACACCGCCAAGGGTTTCGATACCCAAAGACAGTGGAGTGACATCCAGCAAGAGGACGTCTTTGACCTCTCCTTTCAGAACTCCGCCTTGAATTGCTGCACCGACAGCGACCACTTCATCTGGGTTCACGCCTTTGTTGGGCTCTTTGCCGAAGATTTCTTTTACCTTCTGCTGAACCCGAGGCATGCGGGTCATACCACCAACCAAGATGACTTCATCGATGGCGCTTTTAGCGAGGCCTGAATCCTTGATGCAGGTTTCGCAAGGAACAACCATCTTTTCGATCAGATCCGCTACAAGAGCCTCAAGCTTGGCGCGGGTGAGCTGAATGTTCAGATGTTTTGGGCCCGAAGCATCTGCCGTAACGAACGGCAAATTGATTTCGGTGGTCATGGTTCCCGAGAGTTCGTGCTTGGCTTTTTCAGCAGCTTCTTTCAAGCGCTGAAGAGCCATCTTGTCCTTGCGGAGGTCGATGCCGTTTTCTTTTTTAAACTCATCGGCCATCCAGTCGATGATGCGCTGGTCGAAGTTGGCACCACCCAAGAAGGTGTCACCATTGGTGGCCTTCACTTCGAACACTCCATCGCCCATTTCAAGAATTGAGATGTCAAAGGTGCCGCCGCCCAAGTCGAAAACGGCGACAGTCATGTTCTTGCCTTTTTTATCTAATCCGTAAGCAAGCGCTGCGGCCGTTGGCTCGTTGATGATGCGCTTGACGTCAAGACCTGCGATTCGACCCGCATCTTTGGTTGCTTGGCGCTGAGCATCGTTGAAGTATGCCGGAACGGTGACCACCGCTTCGGTCACAGGCTCGCCCAGGTAATCCTCAGCGGTTTTCTTCATTTTCTGCAGCACCAGTGCTGAGATCTCTTCCGGAGCCATATCGCGATCCGAAGTGTGAATCCAGGCATCGCCATTTTTGGAGCCCACAATTTTGAACGGAGCGACCTTAGTGAACTCGGTCACTTCTTTTGACGATAGCTTGCGGCCAATGAGGCGCTTAGCTTCGAAGATGGTTCGGTCAGGGTTGGTCACGGCTTGGCGCTTGGCCGTTTGCCCGACGAGCTTTTCCCCTGAGCCAGTGAAAGCCACGATCGACGGAGTAGTGTTGCCACCTTCAGCGTTTGTGATGACCTTGGCATCGCCGCCTTCTAAAACAGCGACGCAAGAGTTGGTGGTACCCAAGTCAATTCCAATGATCTTTCCCATAATTTCTTTCTTCCTCTTGTGGTTTAAAGTGGGTTTGATTTTTCTTTTGTCAATTCGCCTTGGCTAAATTCCTGAAGTTTAAGCGTTTGGTCCTGCCGGAGCGGGGCCTGAGCTAATCACCACCCGGGCCGGCCGAAGCAATCGTCCATGGAGCGTGTACCCTTTTTGGTGCTCCTGGATGACTTGGCCGGCGGGCTTTTCCGAGGGCAGCTGTCCGACGGCCTCGTGCAGATTGGGGTCGAATGCTTGTCCCTGGGTGACAACCGCCTCAACGCCATGGCGTTGGAGGGTGGAGTTCAGCTGGTCGAGAACCATCTGGATTCCAGCCCGAAGATTTTTGTCCGTAGTTTCAGGGATATGTTCAACGGCTCGCTGAAGATTGTCGGCAACCTGCAAGATATCGCGAGCGGCGTTTTCAAACCCAAACTTCACCGCGTCAGCGCGATCTTTCACTGCTCGTTTCTTGTAATTCTCGAAATCGGCGTAAAGATAGACGTACTTTTGCTGTTCGGCTTTCAGCTGGTTTTCAAGTTGAGCAAGCTTTTCGGCTACAGGATTGCCTCCGGAAGCAGCAGTGCTCTCAGGTTGACCGGTGGGCTCAGAGGCTGGGGTATTCGGCGGGACTTCAGACACGCGACTTCTCCTTCAGGATTGAGGCCCTTTACTATGGGCTCGAACCGGCGCTCGTCAAGCCAGTGAACTGATCACTTGATCAGAAAGAGCAAAGCCCCGGGGGGTTAGCCGCAGGGTGCCAAGCTTCTGCGGGTGGATCTCGAGCAGCCCCTGTTCTTGAAGAACCTGGGCCTTGAGACGGCGGGGCTCATCTTGGAGCCATTCTGTGGGGAAGCCCTCGGACAGCCTTAGGGCAAGCATCCAGCGTTCTAATTCTTGGTCCTCGAGTTTCAGCTCTTCGGTCCACTCGATCGGTAGCTCTCCTTTTTGGAGCATTTGGGAGTACTTATGAAGAGAGGAGACGTTCTTCCAGCGTCTTCCTGCGGGGCCAATCGACGGGTCAAAGGAGTGGGCCGAGGGACCTGCGCTGAGGTAGCCCTCGCGCTGCCAATACACGAGGTTGTGGCGAGCTTGCTTACCGGGCTTGGCGAAGTTTGAGATTTCGTAGTGCTCGAAGCCCTGAGCCGTCATCCAGCGATCAATCAGGAGCAAGTGCTCGAGCTGTTCGTTTTCGTGGGGCAGCTCTCGGTACATCCGATGGGTTTTCGGTAGAGTCAGCAGGTAGCAACTCAAGTGGGTGATGGGAAACCGAGTGAGCTGATCTAGGGCCGCCTCCAGATCTTGGAGCGACTGCTGGGGAACGCCGCAAAGCAGGTCCACTGAAACATTATCGAACCCGGCTTCAAAAATCGCATCCAGACTCTCTAGAGCACGGTCACGGGAGTGCACTCGACCAAGTCGAAGCAGAAGGTCATCGCGAAGGGCCTGAACCCCCATACTGATGCGATTCACGCCCAGTGATCGGTACTGTCGAAGCCGCTCCAGGCTTACTGAAGAGGGATTGGCTTCCATCGTCCATTCTGCCTTTGCGCTGAGGCGTGTCACCTCCCAGAGTGGTTCAAGCGCTCGGGTCATCGACTCGGGTGGAGTCATGCTGGGAGTGCCCCCTCCCATAAAGATCGTGTCGAGCTCAGGGGCAATCTGAATGCTGGGGCTTTTCGCCAGAAGTGCCAGTTCTGCACGGAGCGCCTGCTCAAAAACAAGCGGGTCTTCCTCTTTTGTTCGCTCGCGACCAATCGAGTAGAAGTCACAATAATGACACTTCGTCTCGCAGAATGGAAAGTGCAGGTAAATGGAGCGGATTCCTGGCTGTTTTCCGGCGTGGCGTTCCATGAGCTTCTCTCTAGCGCGCAAGAACTCTGGCGGCCACCCTCAAAATGGTCCAAAATCGAAGCTTCATGAAAATTCCAACCGATCGGCCCTTTGAAGAGCGTCTCAGTAACGGCATTCCAGTCATCTTCCAGCATTTCGATGGAGCGGTGGCCTCGATCTACTGGTGGAACCAGGTGGGGAGCTGCGATGAGCAGAAGGGAGAGGAGGGGTACGCCCATTTCCTCGAACACATGCTCTTTAAAGATACGAGCGCCAAGGAAACGGGTGCTGCCTCCAGCGGGAAGACCGCACGAGCCATTGAGTCGCTCGGCGGAGATATCAACGCCTACACTTCGTTTGATCAAACCGTTTACCACGTGACGTGCTCTGAGCATCACTGGGAGCGAGTGCTTCGCGAATTTTCAGTGCTGGCTCGTCCTCAGCAATTTTTGAAAGACGACTTTACTCGTGAGCGTGAAGTGATTCTCGAAGAGCTCAAAAAAAATGAAGACTCTCCCGAGAGGCAGCATTTTCAAGCGCTCTTTAGTAGCAGCTTTAGTCAGCACCCGTACGGGCGGCCCGTAATCGGATACGTCAAGACACTCAAGGCTGCCACGGTATCGAAGCTCGAAGCCTTTTATCGAAGAAATTACGTTTCCGGTCGAATGGGCATTGTGATGGTTGGCCCGATTGCCGACCAAGACGGGGCTCGAGTGAAAGGGCTCCTGTCTCAACTCGAGCGCTTCTTTGGTTCGTCGGTATTTCCAAAAAAAGAAACTCCGCGGTTAGCGCGAAAGCCCGAACCCACTTTTGCTTCAAAAATTCGGATGATTCCAAAAGAGTTTGAAGTTCAGCTTCCATCGGTAAATTTTGCTTTCCGTGTTCCTGAGCTTTCGCATCCCGATCTGGCGGCGCTGGATATGCTCGCTGGGGCGTTAACGATGGGAGAGAGCTCGCGCCTGTATCAGAAGCTTTTTAACGAGCGCTCACTGGTTACAGAAGTGAGTGGTGGTTTGTATGTTCCGAATGACCCTGGGATGCTTTATTTTCATCTCGATGTTGATTCTTCCGAGAAAATCGCTCCGGCTTTGGATGAAACTTTTCGTCTTTTAGAGCAGAGCCGTGAAAACCCGCCCAACAAGATCGAAGTGGACCGGGTTCTGGCTCATGCTGAAAGCGACCGACTTTATTCGCAACAAACTGCCGATGGAATCGCAGGAAGACTCGGTTTTCTTAAGTTTGTGGTCAATGACTTAGGTTACGACGAACGCTACCTTTCAGAGCTTCGCTCAGTGACTCCTGAGCGGGTTCGGCACGTGGCACATGAGTATTTAAACTGCGCAAGAATGAGTGGGGCTTACCTCATTCCCAAGGCCATGAAGGACCGCATCGATACGAGTGAACTGGAATCGGTGGCTAAGCGCTATCTTCCCACCTCGGCTCCAGAAGCCTTAAGCAAGCCTAAGAGTGGAAAAACCAAGGCGGCTCGTAGTGCTGCGCCTTATGAGGAGTGGCGCCTCGAGTCGGGGCTGAGAGTAATTCATCGTGAACGAGCTCACTCACACGTGGTGAGTGTTCAGACCTGTGTTCAGGGGGGATTACGCATGGAAGCGGGCGACCCTCTTTTCTCAAAGGAACAAGACTGGGGAGTGAGCCAGTGCCTGTCGATGACCTGGAACAAAGGCACCTCTTCGCTAACAGCGCGCGATGTGGCTCAAAAAGTTGAAGGAAGAGCCGCAAGTCTCGATGGATTTTCTGGACGAAACACCATCGGGCTTCAGATGACTTCTTTAGCAAAGGATTTCGGCGAGCTTCAGCCACTTTATGATGACGTGTTACTGAATGCCGTTTTCCCGGAGGATGAAGTGGGTCACTCCAAGCGGGTAATGGAAGAGTCCATTCGAACCGTGGACGACCATTCAAGTCAGCTGTGCTCTAAACTATTCCTAGAGACGCTTTACGACACTCATCCTTATCGACTGATGGCACACGGTAGTATTGAGAGCGTTTCTGGATTTAATTCTGCTAAGCTGAAAGCTTACTTGGCTCACTGGCTTCGGCCAGAGCGTGCCGTTATTTCGGTAGTGGGACGAATCTCGAAGCAAGCTGTGGAGACCTGGGTTGAGGAGCTCGAAGGCCTTTGGAGGAAAAAGTCCTCTGGAGCGCAGCTTCGTCCGATTCACGAAACTCTAGCTGCTGAAGCAGCGCTCAAGGGACCCCGGTGGGTAGAAAAAAGACTGGGGCGTGAGCAAGTCCACATCATCGTGGGGGGCCTCGGAAGCACGATCACCGGAGGCGACCGAGACGCCATTCGCCTGATGCACACTTTGCTTGGTGGTCAGAGTGGCAGGCTTTTTATTGAGCTTCGCGAAAAGCAGGGCTTAGCTTACACGGTCTCGCCGATTGGCTTTGAAGGTGTGGAGCGTGGGTATCAGGGTGTTTATATTGCCTGCTCGCCAGATAAAGAGAAGCGCGCCATTGAAGGCATCCACGCTGTCTTAAAGAAGCTTGCTGAGAAAGGTCCTACCTCTTCTGAGATGGCGAGAGCCAAAGAGTATTATCTTGGACGACGCGCCATGGATCTTCAAAGCGACTCGTCTCTCGCCAGTTACTACGGCTTAGAGGGAATCTACGGGCTTGAACCTCCTGGTGAAGCGCAGATTCGAAAGCGAATCGAGTCGGTGACCTCCAAACAGGTTCAAGAGGTTTGCCGTAAATACTTAGTGGATGCCAATCTTGTTACATCCGTGGTGGGCTAATCTGTGTTGAAAGAGTGGCTGAGTTCCTTCACGGCAATCTTTGTCGCAATGGACATCATTGGAACACTTCCCGTCTATTTTAAGCTGACCGAAAAAATGACCACAAGCGAGCGCTCTCGAGTGGTGGATTTTTCGATCGTGGTGGCGCTGGTGACAGCGCTACTTTTCGCGCTTGTTGGGCAAGTGGTTTTTCGATTTCTAGGCATTGATGTGGCGGATTTTCGTGTAGCCGGCGGACTGGTGCTTCTGTTGATCTCGCTTGCAGATCTGGTAGGTAAACCAGAACACGAAAGTCGAAGTACTGGCTCGGCAGGCATCGTGCCTTTGGCTGTTCCGCTCATCACAGGTCCAGCAGTTCTCACCGCGATTCTTCTGCATATTGAATCCTACGGGCATGCTGTAGCGCTCTCTGCGTTGCTGATGAATTTTGCGTTGGCTTGGATTCTGATGCGTAAATCGCAGTCGATTTATAAACTATTAGGAAAAGACGGAGCGAATGTTCTTTCGAAGCTTGTGGCTCTCTTGCTTGCCGCTATCGCCGTGTCGATGATTCGAGGCGGACTGATGCAAATGTTTGGTAAAGCCAGCAGTTAAGACGTTCTAGTTCTTTTTTATTTTGGGTGTCTCAGTCGGCTCTTCTTCTCCGCGTTCCTCATCAAAAGTGCAGTGATACTGAATCTTCAATCGACTGAGAACTCGGTGAAAATCCTCTTCTCCATCTGAACCCGAGAATTCCACAAAATAATCTCGGAGGTCTTCCCACGCTTTTTGCGAGGGCCCCGCTTTTTGGGCGGCTTTAAATTTTTTCATCAGGCCTGAATGTCGGCGAGCGTGAATGAGAGGCTTGGTCGCTTCAGAGAATGCATTAGCATCACCTCTGCGATGAGCTTGAATCACCGCTTCTTCGAATTTCAGTCTTGCCTCAAGTCGAGCGGTTCGGAGCTCTCGGTATTTTTGTAGCTCTCGTGGCAGCTCTTGAGCGTTTTTGAGTCGCTCGAGCGAGGTTTTTAAGGTGGGTAGATCACTTGAGATGGGGGCTTGCTCGGGACTTGCTTGATGAATGGCTTGAAGTTGCGCCTCGGAGAACCCCTCTGAAGATCCTTGGAGCACGCAAGGTTGCCCAAAAAGCATGACTTGAACTTGGGCCGCATGAGTTGAACTTGGACCCATTAGGAGAACCCCCAGCAGCAATGCGTGGCGACGAGCGCGAATCAGGGGGATGAGCGACGTTTT
>JAGWZD010000048.1 GCA_018968995.1 Bdellovibrionales bacterium | reverse complement strand
GGTGATGGGGGTCTGCTTTTCGGCCAGGGCCCAGGTGGGATGATCACTTGGAATCAGTGAATCAGGGTATCGAATGGGGTGGAGCGTGAATTTGACCTCGCGGCCCTGGGATTGGAAGGAATAGGCCAAGGCCTTCAGACGATCCTCGACCGTGGCTCGAGGGCTGCCTGGGCCTATTCGAGTGACGTCCGAGTAGAGTCGGGTGGGGATCCACTGTTGTTGCCTCTGAAAGGCGCTCTCGAGCTGCCGGAACAAGGACGCGATGTAGAGGCCTAAAGCCACCACTGGAATCAGAATGACCGCAGAAAGTCTGATGATGCTCTGCATTTATTCCGTGAATCTCCTTGACGGAGAAAATAGCCGTCCATAGAACCAACATCAATGGCAGGAGAGTCCAAAAGCATGAAAAAAAATAAGAATTTAAGTCGCTTTGCGGTGTTGGCCGTTCTGATGTTGACGGGGGCCCTAGGCCAGACCACGTCGCATGCACTGGACCTGGATTGGGCAGGCGACTTTCGTGCCGAAAACCACTGGCTCAGCAATTACCGAATGAATTCGGCTAATCCGCAACCAGGGGCGCCTGGGACGACTCGGGGCTATGCGGTTGCAGGTGCGAATAAGGCGCAGTTTCAGAGCCTTTTCTTTCGACTCAAGCCCCGGGTGATCGTGAATGATAACGTGTACCTGCATAGTGAGTGGTGGTTTGGCAGTCCTGCCTATGGTTTTTTCGGTGATGCTGGTCCTACGCAAGATCGCAACTCGTTCAATTCCACGTTCTCAGATGGGGGAACCCTGACAGCTCAGCGTTTCTGGGCGGAAATTCTTACAGATGTGGGGAATGTTCATGTGGGCCGTGCACCTCTTCAATGGGGACTTGGCTTGGTCTGGAACGCGGGTGACGGGCTTTATGACCGTTTTCAGTCCACTGGCGATGTGATTCGAATGGTTTCTAAGTTCGGGGCTTTTTCGTTTGCACCTGCGGCAGTCAAGTACACCTCCGGTTCGTCGATTAGCGGAAGTTCAGTGTCGGATTACGCGATTGCCTTGAAGTACGAAAACTCAGACGAGGAGTTTGAAGGCGGAGTGAACTTCATTCGCAGAGTTGGGACAGGACTTCGCGCCTTTAATGAAACAGCCTTTGGCGACGTCAATATGACCACTTGGGATATTTTCACTCGCAAAAAACTCGGTAAGTTTGAGCTTCTGGCTGAATCGCCCATCGTGACAGGTAAAGTCTCAGGAGGCGAGTACAGCACTTATGCTCTGGCTTTAGAGGGTCGCTATGCGGCTTCAGATTCCTGGAATTTTTTCACCAAAGCAGGACACGTTCCTGGTCAGAGCGGCGATGAAGGAAAGTTTCGAGGGTACTTTCTGCACCCCAACTACAAGTTAGGTCTGATCCTGTTTAATTACCAATTCGCTCATTTTGGAATCAACAACGTGGGTTCTGGAGCCAATGGATCGGTCTTTAACGCCCCGATTACCAACGCCAATTACCTGCATTTAGGCGGCGATTACACGAGCGGAAAATGGCAATTCCGAGGCTCTTGGACTTACGCTCAGGCACGTGAAACAGCGGGAACCACGGGCAGATTCTATAACCAGTGGACGCGCTCATTCGAAAATGCCGGGGGTTCCACTGCTCAATCGAGTTCGCTGGGATGGGAACTCGATGCCGGAACAACTTTAAAGTGGGATGATCACTTTGAGTTTAAAGCGGATGCCGGACTCTTCTTTCCTGGAGATTTCTTTAAATACACCGGTACTGCTACCGAAAATCAGACCGGAACCATTGCTGCGTTTGTGATGGGAATCGGCACGAAGTTCTAAGTTGCGGGAGTTGCCGGGTTACTGAACGGTAAACTCGGTAAAATAGACGTCTGTCACTAAAGCTTCTTTAGCAGCTTGATTGGCAGACTCTCGAAGTTGACTGCGTAGAAGGTAGCGCCCTTGGACTGAAGTGAGGTCTTGGTATCCACGCTTGCCGACCAAGGTGAGTAATTTGTCTTCAATAAGGGGGCGGATCTCTTGAAGCTTCGACTCCGCTTCCTTGTCGATCGTGGCCATCGTAAAGCCAATCGTCGCAAAATGAAGTTTGCCTTGCCCTCCCTGGTCCGCTGCCGCTGGGTCCAGATTGACCGTGACGGGTGGAAAAATCAGAGATCCGGGGGGTCCCACAGGGCGTTTCGCTTTCATTTTATCGGAGAGCTTTTCACGCTCACTGGATTCTGTGATGACAGGGCGCTTGTAGAGTACCTTCGTGTAAACCACCGTGCCCACGGCGCCCAACGCGGCGATTAAGTTTGTGGCCAGAAGAAGGATCGTGAGGGGGGGCTTGGCCTTTGGGGCTTTGGGCTCAGCGGGTGCCCCTTCTTTGTTCTCCTTAGACATATGAAAAGTGTAACGCGAGCCGGCGAGGCAGAGTAAAAAAAAACCCCAGACGGAAGTCCATCTGGGGTTTCTTGTTTTTCAGCTGAAAACCCTTTTTAGAGTCGAACGGCTTCGTAAGGCAGGCCGAGGTCCTCAGCCACCTGCTTGTAGGCCACTTTTCCGTTCAAAATATTGACGCCCTTCAGGAGGGCTTCGTCCTTTGCCACGGCGGCCTTCCAGCCCATATTCGCCAGCATCACCGCATACTTCATAGTGACGTTGGTCAACGCATAGGTGGAGGTGCGGGGTACAGCTCCGGGCATGTTGGGCACGGCGTAGTGAATCACACCATCGACCGTGTATGTGGGGTGCTCGTGGCTGGTGGGTCGGCAGGTTTCTACCGAGCCGCCTTGGTCCACCGCCACATCAACAACCACCGAGCCTGGCTGCATTTGCGAAATCATCTCTCGTGTGACGAGCTTCGGAGCTTTCGCACCAGTCACCAGAACTGCACCGATCACGAGGTCTGCATTAGTGACAGCCTTCTCGATCTGTTCGCTGTTGGAGTACAGGGTGGTCACATCATTTCCGAAGATGTCCGAGAGGTAGTCCAGTCGGTTCACATTAACGTCAAGAATTGTGACTTTTGCGCCCAATCCCGCAGCCATTTTGGCCGAGTTGATTCCGACAACGCCACCGCCCAGCACCACGACATTGGCGCGGTCAACTCCCGTCACGCCACCGAGAAGCATGCCTTTGCCGCCGTGATCGTGTTGAAGGTAAGTGGCTCCGATTTGGGTCGCCATACGTCCTGCCACAGCGGACATTGGAGCCAAGAGAGGCAAGGAGCCATCCGCAGGCTGGATAGTTTCGTAGGCGATGCCCACAATCTTTCGCTCCATCAGCGCTTTGGTGAGGCGCTCATCGGCAGCCAGATGCAAGTAGGTGTAGAGAATCTGGTTTTCACGAAGAAGAGGGTACTCTTCAGGAAGAGGTTCCTTCACTTTGACGATCATGTCCGACTTATCGTAAATTTCCTTAGCCGTTTCGATGATCGTTGCACCCGATTTGCGGTAATCATCATCTGAAATACCGGCGCCTACTCCGGCATTGTGCTGAATTAAGACTTTATGTCCGGCTTGAGTGAGAGCGCGAACTCCCGCCACCACCATGGCAACACGGTTTTCTTTGTTTTTAATTTCTTTTGGGACACCGACGATCATGAGGACCTCGTGATTAAACTGGTCAGACTTGTAGGGCTTACCAGCGGATTTTCATTCCATCGTGGGCCAGCATCACCCTTCCGCTTCCAAATTCACGGGAGAGTTTATGGTTCCACGAGGTGTTGTCAAAGTCGTGTCCAAGATGCGTCAGAACAGTTTTCTGGGGGCGCAGCGCTCGGACAGTCTCTAGCGCCTGATCGAGGTGGAAGTGCGTTCCGTGCTTCTCGAGGCGTAAGCAATCGAGGATGAGAACGGAAAGCCCTTTCAACCGATCAAACGATGTTTCAGGTATATAGCTACAATCCGTAACGTAGGCAACGGAGTCGATTCGATAGCCTAAGCATTCTTTTTTGCCGTGAAGAACAGGTACCGGAACCACCGGAACCCCTTGGATATTCAGGGGTTCTCCGTTTTTAAGCGGCTCGTCCGAGAGCAGGTGGGGCACAAGTCGCGCGGTGCCACCGCCCTCTTCATAGGAGGGGGAGGCCGTGAAGATATAAGGGTACCTGAGCTTCAGCTCATCGATGGTCCAAGCGTTTCCGTATACCGGTACATCGCGCTTTTGGAGGAAGTTATAGCTTCTCAGCTCGTCCACTCCCCCAATATGGTCCGCGTGGGGATGGGTATACAGAACCGCATCGAGCTTCAAGAGTTTCTCCCGGAGAGCTTGTTGGCGGAGATCGATCGACGAGTCAACCAATAGGCTTTTTCCGCGGGTTTGAATCCAGATGGAGGCACGCGTTCTTTTATTTTTGGGGTTCCTGGATCTGCAAACTCGACATGAGCATCCAATCAGGGGCACCCCCGAGGAGGTTCCGCAGCCTAGGATCGTGATTATCCCTTGGGATTTTTTCATGTGCTTCCAGATATTCCACGGCGGGAATCTGGGGTAAACGCTGAAAACGCATGATTCAAAACGTCCTCGTTACCGGAGCCAGTGGGTTTGTGGGAAGCCATGTTGTCGATGAGCTTCACCGGCGAGGCCTCCGTGTTTTCGCTCTAATGCGCCGCAGCTCATCGTCAGAATGGCTTCAATCGGTCCCTCATGAAGTCAGGCAGGGAAGCCTCTCAGATGTAGAATCCCTTTATTCAGCGGTTCGAGGGATGGATGCAATCATTCATGTCGCTGGAGCGACGACTGCTCCCTCTCGAGAATCGTACTTTGATCACAATGCGTGGGGTACGCAGCGCTTGGTCCAAGCCGTTCTCCAGCAGGCCCCATCTCTTCAACGATTTATTCATGTGTCGAGCCTAGCTGCGAGCGGCCCGACTTTAAATGGTGGTGTTCGCGTGGAATCTGATCCGCCTCACCTCGTTTCTGCTTATGGCGAGAGCAAACAAGAAGGTGAACGTCAGGTTCAGGAGCTCGCTTCTCGAATTCCTTGCTTGAGTGTGAGGCCGCCACTGGTTTTTGGGCCTCGAGATCGGGGGGTTTTGACGATTGCTCAGACAGCTGCTCGAGGATGGATGCCGCTTCTTCCGAGTGAACCGCCAGTACCTTCCAAGCGGTACAGCCAAATTTATGTGGAGGATCTCGCGCAAGGGATTGTGGATCTTACGATGAGTCCGAACTTAGGATGGAATTCCGGTGAAGCGTTTTTTCTTTCGGCTCCTGAGATTGTCACGCAGGAGCAAATTTTTGAGACGATGGCCTCTGCAATCGGAAAAAAATTAAGGCGTATCAGAATCCCGGCATGGAGCGTTCGAGGGATGGCTCATGGTCTGGGGGTCATCGGCTCCTTGCGAGGTCGATCTTATGCCTTGAATCCCGATAAATTAGGAGAGCTTTTGGCTCCTGCGTGGACGTGTTCGCCCGAAAAGGTGAAACGCGTTTTCGGTTTTCAAGCGGCGACCTCTTTTGCTGAGGGCATCGGTAAAACGATGAATTGGTATCGAGAACGTGGATGGATTTAAATCCTCAGCGTCTTTCCATTCGACTCGTGCCATCAAAATAGGCTCCTGGCTGAATTTCTATGGAAGGACTGATGAGATTTCCGATGACTCGAGCGGAGGGGGTGAGGATCACTTTCGTTTGAGCTTTCACCTCACCTCGGACAAAGCCCTCTAGCCACACCGTGTCTGCATCGATCTGGCCTTCGACGACTCCAGATTCACCCAGCACAATCAGGCTGCCTGGCTTGCCTTTGAGCTTTCCTTTGATCGTGCCGTGGAACCGCGCAACGGCTGTAAGTTCGAGGGTGCCCTCAAAATGAGATCCCTCAGAGATAAGCGAGATTTCAGACTCTCGAAATCTCATTTGGTATTCCGGGAGCTGAGCGCTGTTAAATGTCTTCTCGTTCAGGTTCACGAGTGCCTCCACGAGTTGCTGGAACTTTCAAAATTTCTCGAATCAGTAATTTTCTCTTCCCTTCGATGAGGTCATTTCCAAAGATAAGAATCTCGAGAGTATCGATTTGAGAGTCGAGCGCAGCAAATTCAACCTTGGTTTGCCGGTACCGAGATACGGAGAAGAATTCGCCTTTTTCAGGGTCAAAGAGCTTTTTGGAGGGAAGTCCCTGAAGCGCCCCAGACGGATAAGTCAGTAAAGCCTCAGGACCTCTGGCGATCACGATGATTCGGCCCTGCTGGCTTTTGCCCTCCTCACCGGTAAAACGAATGTCAAATTGCAGTTTCAGCTTTCGTCCCTGCCAACGAATTGCGGAAGAGCTAATCTGCACTGGTACCGAAGGTCGGGCCACCAGGGGCACTTCATCCAGCGTGGAGTCTGACAACGGGCTCGGCACCAGGGCTTGTTCTAAGGCCCTGGTTGGAACCGGGGCGGGCGCGGGAGCAGAAGTTGAGGCGACAGGCAAACTCGCTGGAGTGAGAGCAGGAGCGGGGGCAGGCTTTGTTTGAGTCTTCTGCTGAGCCTCGACGAGGAGGCGGATTTGATTTTCGAGCTCCCGAAGTCGTTCGGGCTGGGCTCGGTGGCTTTGTCGCCAGTAATGCACCGCCAGCGATAGCGACAAAACTGTGACGGCTAGTGACCCCCCTAAATACCAGCCCAGTTTAGAAATCCAACTTATTGGAATTTCAAAGTTTCTGGACGAAAGGCCGTCTTGGAAGACCAGAACTTTGAGGGTGGTTTTAAGGGATCGGGGCAATGGGGCTTTCATGAAATTGTCCCCAGGGTATCGGCGTGAAAAATGGGTGTCAACTTTCAGGCCGGGGATGCCGAAAGGTTTTTTGGGATGAAGCTGCTTTTCGTACATCCAAGTTTGAGTAGCGGTTCGCCGCTGGTTCGTACGCTTCAGTCAACTGGAGCGGTGATCTTGCTCGCTCATTCGGTAGAGCATGCCCGGCAGCTTTTCGTGGCACATGCCATGACGCTGGAACTCGCAGTGATTCATCGTGAGCCCGATGGACTTTCTTTGATTCCGTTTATTAAGGCTCACTCTTCGCTTTCAGACCTGCCGTTTATTGTGACCTCTTCCGAGTGGTCCGATCGCCAGTTTAGCGCTCACCAGGAAGGACCTGAGGGAGCTAATGCCTATTTAAAATTTGAGGACTGCTCCAACCAGCTGCTTACCGTAGTCGAGAAAGTGTTGGGGGTGCCTCTTGCGGGCTCAGAGTCTCTTGCCGCTCCAACCATGGCGTCGATAGCACTCACACTTCCTTCGATGGTTTCGAAAAAAGCGAGTCCCGAAACCTTCGCTGGAGCTCACAGCTCATCATTGCCTTCTGCGGTTTCTCTTCCAGTGCCAGAAAAAAGCGAAAGTGAGCCTGGTGTACAAGTTAAGTTTGAGGATCCCACTCGAGTTTTCTTGAATCGCACTTCTGCCAAAATGACAGGGGCTTTTAAACTAGAAATTGATCCGGTTTCAGGTCTTCATTCTGTCAAGGAGCTTTCGTCAAAGTTAGAACCAGAATTTGAACTTCAGAGGAGTGGCTCGCCAAACTTGGCCCGAGATGAAATTGATCCCGAGGGAAAAGAGTCGGTTCCGGAGGAAGTCCCAGAGGTTCAAGAAAAATCAGCTGTTTCCTTGCCCTCAGTTCCCGTGGAGTCTCACGAAAGTCAGTCTCCAAAGACTGAAATCAAAATCGATACTCATGTTCTTTTAGATGATGCTCCTTCGCTGGTGAAATCCGTATTTACTCCAGTAGATCCACCCATCATTGCAAAAGAGGAGCTTGATCCTCAGGTGCCTCATTCAAGCCTCTCGCACACCTCTGCCGAGATTCCCTACCTTTTTGGAAGCGCTCGTCCTCGTCCTTCAGCGGTGGTGGGGGATGCTGTAGTTCCAGGTGGAGCAGCGCAGTCTCCCGACACCGAGACATTGAAACACTACTTGGCGCTTCGCGAGCAAGACGTGGCGGCTCTGTCAGCGCAACTTCATGATGCTCGCAATCAGATTCGGAAACTTGAAGAAGATGTCCGACAAAGTCACGCTTTGATGGAGGAGCAGAGCTTTCAGATTGAAGGCTATACGAAGCGTGAACAGGAATTCGAAAGAGAAAAAGCTCTTCTGACTCAAGGATTGCAGGCTGAAATCGAGGAGCTTCGTTTTCAAATGAAATCACGTATGGATCGGGCTCGGGTTTTAGAGTCTGAAGTACGCGAAAGTAGTAAGGAGATGGATCGACTTCGTGAGCGCGTCAGGAACGATATTCGTAAGATTAGAGTTCGAGAAAAGGAACTCGAAAATCGTTTAGAGTTGGTCAAAAAGGACTCTGATGCACTTCTGTCAGCGCGTGAAGCCACGATTTTGGAGTTGAAGCGTAAGCTCGACACAGCCGAATTTAATCTCGATTTGATGCACGATCGTTTGGGTAAAGAAAAAGATCTTTCGGCGGAGCTTCGTGAAAAGCTTTTACGTGCATCACAAGCAGTTCGTCTGGCAGGAGGCTTGCTTGATCCGGCGGACTCAGATGCTGGAGCCTCAGACAAGTCCTCTCGACCTGCAGAGCATAACGAACGAAAAATCTCTTAATAATACCAAGATTCGTCTTGTAGTGAGTGACTTTCATCTGGGGACTGGGCGTTTCTTTGCGGACGGATCCGTCAATATTCTTGAAGATTTTCTGTATGATGAGGAGTTTGCCGAGTTCCTCCGGTTTTACTCGAGTGCAATTTACTATGAGCGTGAAGTGGAGCTTGTTCTGAATGGGGATATTTTAAATCTTCTTCAAGTGGATGATTTCGGTGTTCATACTCACCTGATTACTGAACGAGCGACGGTTCGCGCAGTAGAACGGATCATTAAAGGGCACCCTGATTTTTTTTCTGCTTTAAGGCGCTTTGCTTCTGCTCCAAGACATTCTGTGGCCTACATTATGGGTAACCATGACGCAGGAATGCTTTGGCCAGGCCCCCGAAAGGTCTTTGAGCGAGCTGTTGGTGCAAGAATCCAGTTTTATGACACGCACTATTTTTTCGATGGGGTGCATGTAGAGCATGGGCAGCAGTACGAAGATCTCTGTCGGATGGATATGTCGCGTCCGTTTGTGACCAGTGGTTTGCCTGAACCCGTTTTGAATCTGCCTTGGGGATCCATCTTTGTGTCGGTTTGGCTAACGAAAATTAAGCTGGAACGACCTCATGTCGACAAGGTCAAGCCGTTTACACTCCTCCTTCGGTGGATGCTCATTCACGACCTCGTCTGGACGGTGAAAACGTTTCTTCGAATGGGGCGGTTTCTTTGGGACACCATTGCTTTCCGACCGCGGTACCTCATTCTCGAGGGAGTGAAAGCGACTTGGGGGATGGTCAAGCAGGCCACAATTTACCCCAGTTTCGATCATGTGGCTGCTCAGGTTCTCAGTAGTAATGCAGAAGCACGTATCGTGATATTTGGCCACACTCATGTCCTGCGGTACCGAAAGATTGAGGGGGGGAAGGAGTACTACAATGAGGGATCCTGGAAC
>JAGWZD010000452.1 GCA_018968995.1 Bdellovibrionales bacterium | reverse complement strand
GACCATCCTTGATTTTTCCGGGAGTATTTTCAAACTCCCACCAATTACTATCCACGTTATTGCCTTCAATTTGGTGTGCAGCCGTAGCAACACACCATTTAAAGTTTGGTGGAAAAGAGTCTCGAGACGCTGAGGAGTCAGAGGCGGAAAGTAGAGTTGCCATAGCGAGAAGAGTTAGTTTTCTTTTACGTGGTTCAGGCTTCATCACACGAGCTCCTGAGTTGAACCCCAGTTTATCGAGTCGTTCGTGCGCGTTCAGCGGGAAATTAGTGCCTATCTCTTAGTTCGGGTAGCCTCGCGATAAAAAAATGACAGAGCAAATGAATCTAGCCCTTGACCGAGATGCCGAGAGCTTCCAGTAGTGGGGCGATTTGATTTCGTTTATCGCCTTGAATTTCAATGAGCCCGTCTTTTTCAGACAGACGATAGGTGCCACCGCAGCCACATTTCTTTTTAAGGTCTGTGGTGAGTTTTTTTAGAAAGGCTTCGTTTTTAGGAAGCCTGTCGATCACCGTTACGGTTTTTCCGCCCCGAGACTGTTTTTCGATCCGAAGAACGGCAATCAACCGAGTTTTTGTGGGATCGACCTCAGGTTGACAAAGACACTCAGACTGAAGCTCTTTGCACTTCAGACATTTCACGTTGAGCGCAGGGTCACTGGAGTAGACGAGTCTGGTATCTTTCGGCATGGCTTGGATTTTCTGAAAAATGGCGCACCCGGAGAGATTCGAACTCCCGACCAACTGGTTCGAAGCCAGCTACTCTATCCAACTGAGCTACGGGTGCGCATCAAGAACGTCCACTATTCCTATCAGTAGTAGTCACGGGGATCAAGTCGCACTGGGCCTAGATCACACGCCGCAGGAGCTCAATCCTCGCATTCACGTCATCGATCTCAAGCAGTTGCTGACGGATGTCGACGTCCTGAAGCCGATAATGAGAATAAAGTTCCACGAGTCGGTGAGGGTCTACTAGGCTCGCTTGAAAGGCAGTTTTTGAATCGGCGTCAGGGAGCGTTTCTTCCGCCCATTTTCCGAGCCCCTGCCGTAGTCGTTGCAGGAAGAACTGATTCCGCTCTCGAACGAGTGTGGCGTCCTTTAAGGTTTCGATCTGGCAGCGAATAAAAGGCTTCTCTTGAAGAATAGAAACAACTCTCGCTCGAGAAGAGCCCCGGACGAGGATAATTCGGGTGCCGTCGGGTCGTTGCTCGAAATGGTGCGCTGTGCCGATTCCAGTAATCAGGGGATTTGCAGCACCCCAGGTTCCTGGCTCAGTCGGATCCAGGTCACTCAGGGCGATGGGAATCTGATTTTTGAGGGCGTAATCGGTCATCGACAGGTAGCGGGGCTCAAAAATATTGAGTGGCAGTGTAGCGGAAGGAAAAAAGACCACTCCCTCTAATGGAAAGAAACACGCTTCGATGAAAGAGCTCACTCTGTTATCCCACCCTCAAAAAAGCTATACACGTCCTATGCTCACAAATGCCAAAGATTTTCGGAGGCTCT
>JAGWZD010000047.1 GCA_018968995.1 Bdellovibrionales bacterium | reverse complement strand
CCTCAATCAGCTTTTCCTGAGACAACTGAACGGCTACTTTACAAGCCGGGCAAATTCCTCTTAGAAGTCGTTGCGCCACCACTGTATTCAGCGAGGCTACAATCAAAAATGGCTCGATACCCATATTCATCAATCGAGTGATCGTACTCGGGGCATCATTGGTATGAAGTGTGGACAAAACCAAGTGGCCCGTGAGCGCTGCTTGGATGGCCACTTCCGCTGTTTCATAGTCGCGTATCTCTCCGACCAAAATAGTGTCTGGGTCCTGTCGAAGCAGTGTTCGAAGCACACTAGCAAAAGTCAGCCCGATATCCTTGTGCACCTGGACCTGATTGATCCCCTCAAGGTTGTACTCCACCGGATCCTCGACCGTACTAATATTGTCTTGAACCTGATTCAGTTCGGATAAGGCCGAATAAAGTGTCGTCGTTTTTCCGCTTCCTGTCGGCCCGGTGACGAGGACCATACCGTTTGGGGCGTAGATGCCTTTTTTGAAGGCCTCGAGTTGCTTTGCCTCAAAGCCAAGTTTTTCGATATCCAGTTTCAGGTTTCCCTTGCTCAAGATACGAAGAACGACCTTTTCTCCAAAGATTGTGGGCATCGTGCTGGCGCGAAAATCGACTTCATTTCCACTGACTCTAAGCTTGATTCGTCCATCTTGTGGAATTCGCGATTCAGCAATGTCCATTCGTGACATCACCTTTAGACGTGCGACGATAGCCCTGCGCATCTCAAGAGGGGCTTGAGAGACCTCAATCATCGCGCCGTCGATTCGCATCCGAATTCTGAATCGCTTCTCGTAGGGCTCAACGTGAATATCGCTTGCTCCACGCCTAATCGCCTCAACCAATATGCTGTTAACGAAGGATATGACGGGCGCATCAATCTCAGCGCTTTCTCCAGCATCATGCACTTGAACTTGTTCTACTGAAGCCACTGCTCCATCAGCAGAGGCGTCCTTCTTGAACGTCTCGATGGCCGCGCTGGCCATCGCCATTCCGCCGTAATACTTTGCTATCGCCGTATCAAAAGCAGAATAAGTAGTGAGGACTGCCTCGACGGTCAGTTTGGTAACAAACCGAATCTCATCCAGCTTTTCCAGTTGCGACGGATCACAGATGGCGACGACAAGAATTCCCTGGTTCGACTGAATGGGAATCGCCCGTGAACGCCTCACGACTTCAACCGGAACGAGTTTAATAATCTCAGGCGAGATTTCGAACTTGGCGATGTTGATACTCGGTAGACCGAATTTATGACTTAGATACTGAAGGAGTCGCACCTCGTCGACGGCCTTCGATTGAATGAGATGCTCGATATGGGCTTTGCCAAGCTTCGCCGCCTCAACGGCCTCATTAAATTGGGCCGCCGAGATAATTCGGTCTTTCGCGAGGATTTCCGCAAGCATGCGTGACATGAAGTAAGAGGCTCCCCCAGTACTTCAGTGTGAGCGGGCCCGGAACTAGTGTCAACGCGAGCCCGCGCTCATCGTCAGCCAAGGATTTGACGCGCTTTACGCACATCCTTTTCAATCGCCTCTTTCAGCTCGTGAGCGGACGAGAATCTCAGCTCCTCTCGAAGCTTTTTTTCGAACTGTACACGGACTGTCTGTCCATAGAGGTTTAAGGATTGATCGATGAGATGGGCTTCAACCTGCACCCCCGCAGCCCCTTCAGAACCGCCATGAAAAGTAGGCCTCATCCCGACGTTTGTTACTGCCGGATAAGATTGTCCTTCTAAAAGCACCCGAGTGGCGTAGACCCCAAAAGGAAGCTTCAGTTTTCCTGAGTCCAAAAATTCAGGTGATAAGTTCGCAGTAGGAAATCCCAGCTGCCTGCCCCTTTGATCACCCGGAACGACCACCCCTTGATAAAAAAACGGCCTCCCCAGGCTCTTGGCCGCCTCTTCGACTCTGCCTTGAAGCAGTGCCTGTCGAATCATCGAGCTACTCACAACTTCAGATTCAACTCGATGAGGAGAGATCACTGTCAATTCAATGCCAGCATTCGAGCAGAGCCGTTCTAGAACCTGAAGGTGTCCCGTCCGCTCTCGTCCAAAGGTAAAATCGTAACCTACAACAATCGCAGACGCTTTCAGCTTTGTTCTCAGTATATTTTCGAAGAAATCCCCGGGAGTAGTCGACGCAAAACTCAGATTGAAAGGCTGCTCGATCACTTCGCTCATTCCTAGCGAAAGTAAGAGATCACGCTTCTCATCATAGGTTAAAAGCAGCTCAGGCGTACGATCTGGGCGCAACACAGACTGCGGATGAGGACGAAAAGTAAACGCTAGAGGTCGTGCCTGGCGATTCCTCGCCTGCTCACAGGTTGTGGAAAGTATCTTCTGATGCCCGAGATGAACTCCATCGAAGTTACCAATCGTGACTACCGAGGGCACAACTGTTGAACTCGCATTACCCGTCATGATTACGAGATAAACAACATCTCGCGGTATTTTGGAAGCGGCCAAAAATCATCAGCTATTACCGCTTCGAGCTCGTCGCACGATTTACGCAACTCTTGCATGCGTACGCTCACCGTTTGAGAAAGGGCCAACGCCTTTTCTTCTTCTGATTCCAAGGACTCTACCTGGTGATAGGCGATCTCTAACTCCTCACGTTTAAACTTCAAAGAATTGAGCAGAGCACACAGCTTTTGGAGCGTATCCGCCTGGGGAGAGTCTATTCCTGCATTTTTGCACGCTGCCACTTGGCCTGCCAAAATGCCATGGTAGGCAAACCCAGCGGGAAGCACCTGCGTATCAACCATCTGTCGAATCGTGTCGACCTCAATGAGAAGATTTTTTACGTATCTCTCCGTTCGAACATGGCAGCGCGACACGAGTTCGGCTTCTGTCAAAACACCCATCGCTTTCATCAAAGACTTTGAGCTAGCCGAAGCCATTTGAGCAAGGGCCTCTGGGCTCTTTCTCAGGTTTGGCAGTCCGCGTTTCGCAGCCTCTTTTACCCATTCTTCGCTGTAACCATTTCCCTCAAATCGGATCGCTTTTGTCTCTGTAGTCACCTCTCGAACCAATTCAAGAATGGACTCATCCCGAGATTTTCCAGAGGACATCTTCTTTCTTAGTCGATCGGTAATTTCGGCCATCGCTTCGGCCACAACCGTATTCAACACCGTCACTGGAAATGCCGGAGAAGCAGAAGACCCCACCGCCCGAAACTCAAATTTATTGCCCGTGAAGGCAAAGGGTGATGTCCGATTACGATCAGTATTATCTTTGAGAACCTCCGGAAGCTTATTCACGCCAAGCTTGAGAACCGCTGCCTCAGTATTCGAACCACTAGCCTCGCCTCGTTCGATCGAATCTAAAATTTTTGTCAGCTGTTCACCTAGAAAAACGGAGATAATCGCCGGAGGCGCCTCATTGGCGCCCAATCGATGATCATTTCCAGACGATGCGATTGATGCTCGAAGCAAGCCTCCATGCTTGTGTACGCCACGAAGCACTGAAACAAGGACTAACAAAAAGCGAAGATTTTGATGAGGCGTTCTTCCAGGCTCAAGCAGGTTCTCGCCATCGTCAGAACCACCTCCGATCAATGACATAGACCAGTTACAGTGCTTGCCACTTCCATTCACACCGGCAAATGGTTTCTCATGCAAAAGCGCGTGAAACTGATGTCGAAGGGCAACTTTTCGAAGCACTTCCATAGTGAGTTGATTGTGATCAACCGCCACATTCGCTTCCTCAAAAATCGGCGCTGTTTCAAACTGGCTCGGAGCCACTTCATTATGGCGAGTCTTTACGGGAACCCCCAACTTATACAGCTCAAGCTCAACTTCACTCATAAAAGCTTGAACACGTGAGGGAATGCTTCCGAAGTAGTGATCTTCGAGCTGTTGACCTTTTGGAGGCTGACCGCCAAAAAGCGTTCTACCAGTCATCATCAAGTCAGGCCGATGCGCGACAAAGGCTCGGTCCACCAAGAAGTACTCCTGCTCTACTCCCAGGGTCGGGGTCACCCTGGAGACAGCCGAATCTCCGATCTGGCGCAATAGCTCTCTAGCTCTTTCCGAGAGAACCTCCATGCTGCGAATGAGAGCCGTTTTCTCATCAAGCGAATCCCCGTGGTAGGACAAGAATACTGAAGGAATGCAAAGAGTCTTTCCATTTGTAGACTCCATCACGAAGACTGGACTTGAGGGGTCCCATGCTGTGTAGCCGCGTGCCTCAAATGTGGTACGCATACCCCCTGACGGAAAACTAGAGGCATCGGGCTCACTTTGAATGAGCTGACTTCCTGAGAACTTTTCGATCACGCGATGCTGGCCATCGAAAGAAATAAAGGCATCGTGCTTTTCTGCTGTTGATCCTGTCTGGGGCTGAAACCAGTGGCAGAAGTGCGTCACTCCTCTTTCGAGAGCCCACTCTTTGATCGCCTGGGCAACAGTATTTGCAATCTCTAGATCGAGTTTTTTTCCTGAATCAATAGTGGACTGGAGTTTTTGAAAAACCTCTTTTGGCAATCTGCGCTTCATCTGATCGAGATTGAAAGTGTTTTGTCCGAAATATTCAGAAATTCGGAGAGGTCGTCCTGACTCATCGGTTGGAAACGCAAATTTCCGAGGGTTTCTACCTTGTATATCTCGAATTGCAGAAAACCTTGCCGAAGCGCCCCACTCTCCATTGGCCATAATCTCGAGTCTCCCTGGGCAATACTGTAGCCAAGGCAAAACGAAAAAGGCAGCCTGAAACCTAAAAATCGAGCAGTATTTTTAGAGATGACATCTGACGAATTCAGTCTGTATTAGGCCGTGAAATAATGTCTCGCAGTGCCGCAAGAATTCTCTCAACCTCTTTGAGGGTGCTCTCCATCCGCTGCCGGACCTCGGACTCTAAAATCAATCCAGAAAACTGAACCGCTTCAGCATACTCCAGGATATTCTCGATACGTTGCCAGAGTGAATTTTCAATGGGAATGCTCCCATTTGACTTCAATTGGTCGAGCTGGTGCCGCAGCTCTGACCGGGACCATGCCCTTGAAGGCAATGAAAACTGCTTTTCAAACGCAATGCATAAGCCTTCCGCGGCCTTCTGATAAAATAGGCGGATCTCCTCCAAGCTTAAAGAGTTAGACTTCGCGACTAAATTCTTTAGATTTTGCCAATAGTCCTCCTCGAGGTTCTGGCGCGACCCTCCAAAACGCTGTCGTATCGACTGAAGCGTGCCGCGAATGCGCCAAAGCCGCTGGAGCATTAATCCCCCTAATGCGGCACTACTGAGACCGACCATCGCTAGAACAAGCCACCGAGCAGAAGGCGACGAGGGCCATCGACTCGATTTCCACTGCTCTGGTAATAATAGTCCGTCACTCGGTCTCACGGTAGATGCGGGAGCGGGTGCTTGCTGAGCTCCAGTAGCCACCTTGGGGGAGGCTTCACTGGCTTGACCCTCTACAGAGATCTCGAGAGCATTGGCCTTCTTTACCTTATAAGTGCGTTCGGTCGGCGAAAAATAGGCAAGCTCGATCTCAGGAATCAGAATCTTTCCTGGCTTGCGCGGAATGGTGAGAATTTCAAAAACCTTCGTTGAAACGCCGCCGGGTAAACCGGTCACTTTTTGTTTTGTTTCATAGATCTCTAGCTCGGGTGGCCACTTAATAGGAGGTTGAGCTATCGCGCCGATATTCCCTCGACCCTCCACTTTTACGGTAAACGTTACCGGCTCATTTACTTGAACGGTCGTTCGATCAACGGCTGAAGCGATTTCGAAATCACCCACGCCACCAGTAAATGAAGCCGGTCGGCCCTCTAGAGGTACTGGCTCCACGATAATAGGAAGGGGCTCGTTACGATGACTCCACAACCGTGGCTGCATCTGCTGCATGAGCTGACCAAAAGCATTATTAAAGGGATCCTGCTGGTTACCGATACCACCGGCCGGAGCATAGTAGTTGGCTTTGATTCCCATGGAATCAATAAAGAGCTTTCCCTCTTTAAGGGGGTACGCCGCATACCGAGCAAGTAGCAGACGCTCGTAGGCCACCCCATCCAAAACCACGGACTCTCGGTCGGTGAGGCGCTGCCCAAGAATTGGAAGTTCCAGATCCTCGCGAAGAAACCCGTCAAAAACGGGGTACTTTTCAACCTGAATATTGAAAGCATTCACACGCTGGTACAGGTAATAGCTGACAATGATCTGCTGCCCCTTCACGACGTTCGACTGGTCGACTTCAGCGCGAATAGAGAAAGGCAAATTCGCTCCAGGCAGATGCTTGGCTGCTCCACGCAGGCCTACTCCTGAGCCGCCATAGTTTGGTGGGGGCGGGGTACCACGTCCAGCAGCACCTACTTGAATTTTTAAAGGGGGATGCTGAATTGTTTTTCCGCCAACTCTCAGCTGAATCCCAGAAATTGTCAGCTCGCCCTCACGATTCGGACGGAGTACTTTAGTAAATTGGCGATTATTTCTGGCCCCAAACTTTCCATTCTCAAAGTAAGATTCGACAAAAACACTGCTATACTGGGAAACCACATCAAAATCTGGAGCCTGAAATTGGGGCTCTTCAGATCCACCCACGCCCTCCGTGATCACCCTAAATTTCAGAGAGATGGATTCATCTTTCCCGACAGCAGTTCGATCCACCGAAACCTCAAGCTTGGGTTCTCCGGCTGCGATCGCTACCTGGACTGAAAAAATACCTAAAATGAACCAAAATAAAAGTTTACTCAAGGTTCACCAATCCCGACCATTAGTTGTATTTCTTGTGCCACGCTGCTTTTTTAGCTTCGTTTGCAGCTGCTTTTCACGAGAGGAAAGCTCGTTCATCACCCTTTCAGAATCTTCAGGGGAGAGCTTTTCTGATTTGAACTGCCTCCTTCTGCTCACTGAAGGGTCTTCGAACTGTGGAGGTTGCTCTCCCCCTTTTTTATCCTGATTTTTAGGTTCATTGGGCTCGCCCTCATCACGCTTTTGTTCATTTGATGATCCGCCTCCCCCCTGTGGTTTCTGTTGTTTATTCTTATTCTGTTCTTGTAGCTTTTGAATCCTTTTCCGTGCCTCGATCGCCAGAGGCTCATTCTTCGAAAGTTCAGCCATACGAACGGCATTTGCAAAGCTCTTAAGAGCATCGGCATCTTGACCCGATTTTTCATAGGCCGACCCTAGATTATAAAGCGATTGAGCAAGCAAAGAAGAGTTGCCTGATATTCCAGCGTTTCTTGCAGCAGACTCAAAGCTTTGAATCGCCGACTTCGCATCGCCCTTTTTCATCTGAACGACACCCAGGTTGAATCGAGGTTCTGTTTTTTCAGGATCAGCATTGTGGGCATCGATAAAGCTTTTCTCGGCGTCTTCTGTTTTATTCGACTCAAAATCGGCAAGGCCCTCTCGATTTTTCATGTAGCTTTGAACTTGGGAAGCCTCAGCTCTCGGAGAGGACAGTGAAATCGAGATGAATATCAACGAAGCAATCTTGATGAGTCGAGTGATTCCCTTTATTCGAGACATTAACGGAATCGAGAGCTCTAAAATTAACAGAAACACGGCAATACCCAAGGGCCACTGAAATCGCTCTATCGGAACTCGAACCAGCTGTTCTTTCTCTGTGGTGCTTTCTAGAGCACCGAGATCCGAGAGTACCGCATCGATCTCAGATTCCGACTGACTGATGTTCCAGTACTTTCCGCCTGCGACACTGGCGACCTTCTCAAGACTATCGGATTTAAATTGGCTCTGGACCTGCTCGTTTCCAGATCGTTTATATCCAACGAGTCGACCAGTCTCATCTCGTAATGGGATGGGGCCGCCTCGCGAAGTTCCGACCCCTAGAACTAAAAGCCGTACCCCGCGCTTACGAATTTTCTCAGCCGCTTCCTCGAATGCGCCCTCATGATCCTCTCCGTCACTGATCAAGATAATCGCTTTAGAGACAATTTTCTCAGCCTCTTCAGTGTCGCTATTTTCAGCGCCACGCTCAATAGCCTGTAATGCCGTTTGAAGAGCAAGGCCAATGTCTGTGCCTTGATTCGAAATCATACTCGGCTCTAAAATTTCAATACTCTCTCCGACATAGTCTAAATCCGTTGTCAGAGGGCAAGACACATAGGTGCTCGAAGCAAACGCCACAACACCTACTCGGCTTCCAGGCACTCGTCCTAGAAAAGATCGGATCCAGTGGCGAGCCTTTTTTAATCGTGACGGAGCGACATCCTCCACGTCCATACTTCGAGACACATCAAGAACGAGCATGACGTCGATTCCTGATGAATGAACCACCTCTTCGCGCTCACCCCACTGGGGGCGTGCCAGGGCCAAGAAAATGAAAAAAAGTGATGCGCAAAAGACCGTTGCCTTCTTTAAACGAGCTTGAGGCACCCAATCTGGAATGATTCGAGTCCAGAGTCGGGGATGAATCATTCCAGCAATGCTGCTTTCCTGCCGCTTAAGATCCCAACGCAAGAGGATAAATAAGAATACTGGCATGAGCATCCAGCCGAGGTACTGGGGCGCACCAAAGCTCATATTGCGAACCTCCAAAATGTCCGCGAAAGCAGAAGCTCAATCAGTAATAAAAGCAACCCGATCACCAAAGGAGCCTTAAAACGCTCCTCGTGTCGAACATCATCGCGGGTCTGAATCACTGTTTTTTCCATCCCGTCGATTTCTCGAAAAACTGAATTCAGTGCGCTTTCATCCGTAACTCGATAGAATTTTCCTTTGGTGATCTCTGCAATTTTTTTTAGTAACTCTGGGTTCAGCGCATTATCAAAGTACTGATAGGTTGTTACAGTATTGCCGAATACACCCTGCGATCGAATCGGCAGCTTGACCCGCCCCTCTCGTCCGATCGCGATGGTGTACACCCGAATTCCATATCCAGCGGCCAGCTCACCAGCTGTTCCTGGATCTACTTGCCCGACGTTATTATCCCCATCGGTCAAAAGTATGATGACTCGGCTTTTGGCTTTTGAGCTTCTGAGACGATTGACAGCAAGAGAGAGTCCATCCCCGATCCCCGTTCCGTCTTTTAAAACGCCAATCTTCGCATCCCGAAGAGAACGAAGGACTAAGCCATAATCAAGCGTAGGAGGGGCGAGTGTGAGCGGCTCGCCCGAGAAAATAATGAATCCGATTCGATCGTTCTCGCGGCCCTTAATGAAGGATTCCATCGTATCTTTGGCAACTTCGAAGCGAGAACGATCGGCGAGATCCTCAATATTCATACTCGCAGAGACATCCATAACCATCATGATATCGATGCCACCGGTAGATCTTTTAGAGCTACTCATCGTGGCTTGTGGACGTGCCAGCGCAATAATCAAAAGCGTAATACCGGAAAGCTTTAAAAGAACTGAAAAGGGCAAGGGGCTTTTTGAAGCGCCTACTTTCTCAATAGGAATAGGAAATAAAATGCTCGCAGGAGTATTCCTTGCCACCCATTGCCGAAAGAAAAGCAGCAAGAGAGGTATCAGAAGCAGAAAAATAGGCGCTTCAAACCCCATCTGCCCCTCGCGTCGCATTCGTAACTGCTCGAGTAGCGATGAC
>JAGWZD010000451.1 GCA_018968995.1 Bdellovibrionales bacterium | reverse complement strand
AGTGGGTGGCGAGTTCGACTAGCCTGAATCCATGAAATTCAGCCGAAAGTTCGTTGTTTTTGCCGCCTTGTCCTCAATGGGTTCAGCCACAGCTGCTGATAAGCCTACTAATCGTTACGAAAACATTGAGATCTTTCAGAAGGTTCTTCATTTCGTAGAAAACAACTACGTCGATCCAGTTGAAAACCAACAGCTCATTCAGGGCGCAATCAAAGGAATGCTGGAGACTCTTGACCCTCATTCAAACTTTTTGCCGGCTCAAGTTTTTCGCGACATGAAAATTGAGACGAGCGGAAAATTTGGAGGGATTGGTATTGAGATTGGAATGAAAGAGAATGTTCTGACTGTGGTTACCCCCATCGAAGATACTCCGGCCTGGCGAGCGGGAATCAAGCCCAACGATCGAATTGTAAAAATTGATCAAGAGAGCACCAAAGGGATGACTCTTGTTGAGGCTGTTGCGAAGATGCGAGGAAAGGGGGGCACCAATGTCACTCTTTCGATCTATCGAGATGGCGTCCGCGGCGTACGCGATTTCACTGTCAAACGTGAGCTGATCAAGATCCAGTCCGTAAAGTCAGAGGTTCTCGAGCCCGGTTTTGGATATGTTCGACTGACCAACTTTAACGAGACTGCAGCGCGAGACATCAAAGCTTCGATCGATAAGATGGAAAAAGCGTCTAAGACCGGCAAGCTGAGTGGGCTAGTTTTAGATCTTCGGTTTAATCCTGGGGGACTTCTTGAGCAAGCCGTGGATGTCTCGTCGCTATTTATGGACGAAGGCGTGATTGTTTCCACTATTGGAAGAAATCGCGATCAAAAAGATCTAAAATACGCTCGAAAAGGAATGGCAAGGAAGGATCTTCCTTTAGCAGTCCTGGTCAATGGAAGTTCTGCCTCTGCTTCTGAGATCGTGGCGGGAGCATTACAGGATAATAATCGTGCTTTGATCTTGGGGCAGCCTACCTTTGGCAAAGGGTCGGTTCAAACAGTCATGGATCTGGGCCAAGACATGGGCCTGAAGCTGACCATCGCTAGGTACTACACTCCGAGCGGTCGTAGCATTCAGGAAATGGGCGTTCAGCCGGATGTCGTGATTGATGATCTGGACCCCAAGGTTTTGGCTGAAGCTCGCCGAAATGCCGAATCCACTCGAGAGAAAGATCTTAAGGGGCACATGACGAATCCAGATAAGAATCCTGAGTATCGTCCTGAAGAGTTGGAAGGTCTGGGCAAGAAAAACGATAAAAATTCAGGAAAAAATACAGACAAAAAGCCTGATGACTCTGAGTCAGAGCCGGTAAAGTTTAATCCAAAAGAAGACTTTCAAGTTCGACAAGCGTTGGGTTACCTGAAGTCGTTTGAAGTCTTTGAACGCCTCAGGCGGAAGCCGGAGACCACCAAGCAGTGAGTTCTCAGGGTGAGCTTCCCTTCAATAAAGCCCCAGCTCAACCCGAGCCAGCCGCTTTAACGGTTTCTCAGCTGACGGCTCGTATTCGTGGAGTGCTGGAGCC
>JAGWZD010000046.1 GCA_018968995.1 Bdellovibrionales bacterium | reverse complement strand
CACTCGATCGAGGTAGACTTATGCGCTTTAGCGCAGCAAAGACGGGGTTTATTGCTTTGTTCGGACTTCTCTTCACGTTTTTGGCGGGAGGGTGTCGACAGGCGGGCTTTAAGGTGTCTCTTGTGGAGAAGTCCCCCGGAGCTAGTACAGTTCAGCCGGTGACTCAGCCAACACCCCCATTGGATAATGAGGGCTCGTTTGTCATGTGGGATGATGGTGGCGTTCCAGGCTTCACTTTTGAGTCGACTTGTAAGGTGGGAGCAAAGTTTTCAGAACAGCTGGAAATGCCGGGTAGTAGCTCGATGGGGGCTTCCAGTAAGGCGTCTAATATTATTATTTTGCTCGATACCTCGGGCAGCATGAGAGACGAAATGGTGAAGCTGGGGAACGCCTTGCCGCAATTCATCGGCGATTTGTCCTCGAGGCTGGGCTCCAGCCAGCATCGGATTGTCTTGCATTCTGACGCACAATTCACGGATCAGGCTGGAAATCCGAAGATTTTGTCCTTTCCGAACTATTTTCAACACAATGACTATGTGCACTCTTATAATAAGATTTTGAAGATCGAAGAGGGGCTGGGTCTTTTGAGGCGTCCCTCTCGAGCCATCACCGGTGGACCGATTCCCGAGGGAAGGTTGATCATGGATCCTGGCACCATTTTTCATTATTTGGTGATCACCGATGAGCCAGAGACAATTCCGAATGAATGCATGCCGTCCACTGTGCGCGATCTCCCGTTTTTCGAAATATTCTCTACGGATTGGGGGGCGTATGAAGAGTGTTTAGTGAGGCGTTACCGTCAAACGGTAGGGGCATTCATGCAAGACAAGTCGCTTCAACATCGATTCCATAGCATCCATAGTAAGACCCCCGACTCGAGCCTCTGGAAGATGATGAACGAGGGGGGGCGCCCCTATGTGAAGCTCACCCAAACTTTCGGTGGGAAGTCCTACGATATCCAAAATACCGACTGGGATCAGATGCTGGCTCAGTTTGGGAATACGGTGATTCAGGAGTCGGCAGGCGTTTTTGGCGAGTTGAGGCGTTGTGCCTTTTCTCCGCTCAAAATTTTGAAAGCTGAAATCTATCAAGAGACTGGCGGGATGGGGATGTCCGCCCCGTTGGCTGCTCAGGATTTCGAGTTTACCGCGGGAACCGAATATAGTCCGGCGCGTGTTCGTTTGAAGGCAGGGGTAATGACTGCGAAGGGATTCGACGCGACGAAGGCCTATACGATCAAGCTTGAAACGGAATTGATGGCAAACTAGTCGACGACTCGACTTTGGTGGAGTTCCACGGGAGTGCCTCGCTTTTTCAGGCGCATATTTAAGAGCTCAACCGTGCAACTAAAGGCCATCGCAAAGTAGAGATAGCCTTTGGGGATATGAAAGCCGATACCTTCTGCCACCAGCATTACTCCAATCATCATTAAAAAGCTCAGCGCGAGGATTTTAAAGGTGGGGTGGCGGTGGACAAAGTCACCGATCGCTTTTCCAGAAAACCACATGACCCCCATCGCGATCAAATTAGCAGCAACCATGACCCAAAGGCTTTGAGCCATCCCAACCGCCGTGATCACCGAATCGAGCGAGAAGACCAAATCGAGTAAGGCAACTTGAATCAGCACTCCCGAAAAGGTGACTTGTGCTTGACCGGCCTGGTGCTCTTCGCCCTCTAACTTTGAGTGAATTTCCTTTGTCGATTTATAGAGTA
This sequence comes from Bdellovibrionales bacterium, assembly GCA_018968995.1. Taxonomy (GTDB): domain Bacteria; phylum Bdellovibrionota; class UBA1018; order UBA1018; family UBA1018; genus CAIOHW01. The sequence continues at coordinate 7,892 of JAGWZD010000046.1, read as the reverse complement.
AAAAAAGTCCGCCCAAAAACAGAATGAGGGCCTTTCCAGAAAACGATACTCCCAATAAATAAAACAGCGGAGTAGTGAGCTTGCTGATCCAAGACATGAGCGAAAGTAGGATTAGTCGAAGGAGCAAAGCCATAATGATGCCCCATTTGCGAGCCGTTTCTCGGCGCTCGAGGGGGAGTCGTGAGGTGAGAATAGAAATAAAAATGACGTTATCCACACCTAAGACCACCTCAAGAGCGGTTAGAGTGGCGAGGCTCACCAAAATATCCATCCATTCAGGTCCCATAGGGGCGGATATTCTTCTGGAATAAAAAAGAGTGCAAGCGGATCTCTCTTCTAATGTTATAATGGTGGATGATGAGCAACCGTTTAAGCCTGATTAAAACATTTCTGTTTTTCGTTCTTTTTCTTGCGAAATCGGCAGCATTCGCCGGAGAGCTAGAAAAGCTCAGCAAAGAAGAGATCCAGAGCATGCCGCAAGCGCGCCTCGAAGAACTCTATCTGAAGGATGAGTGCTCAGGGCCGAACTGTGAACTGATGGATTTTAAGAATGTCGAGGAGCTCAAAAAAGAGACCAAGTTGACGGAAGCGCAGCTCAAGGCCATTTACGAATACACTTTCGGTAAATTTGATGAGCTAAATAAAAAGCTAGGGACCATGGAGTCGGGAAGTACGCTTACGAATTCTCAGCAAGCCTTTGTCAGAGTGTTGGATTGCGCTTTAGATCGACTGCCCCCGCTGAGCCCAACGGTGGTGTATCGCGGCACCTCGCGTCGAATACCCATGAAAAAGGGAGCAATAGTCCACTTCGAGCCTTACACCAGTACGTCTCAGGATCGTGAGCAAGCCGAAGGGTTTATTCGTCCCGGGGGAAGGCTCTTGATTCTCAAGGTTCGCTCAGGCAGAGATGTTGCCAAGATTGCCCGTGACCCAAGAGAGAAAGAGGTTCTCCTGCCGCGAAAGATGAAGTTCAGGGTGGAGAGTTTAAAAAAAGAAAAAATGCAGCTTCTGGATGAAGAGGCACAAGAGATGAAGACCCAAATGGTGGAAGTGGTCACGCTTTCGGAACTCGATTAAAACAACAGGTGAACAGATGAATACCCCCGATTGGATTGTGCAGGCCTTTAAGGCGATTGACGCTAAAGATTCCGCCGGATTCGCCAAGCTTTTCGATGAGTCTGGAGAGTTTCGATTTGGAAACGCCCCAAGTGTTGTGGGCCCAGCGGCGGTTGAAAGTGCCGTCGCCGGATTTTTTGGATCGATAGCTGGGCTGTCGCACCGCTTAAACCAGACCTGGGAGGGTAAGGACTCTTGGGTGGTTGAGGGAGAGGTTACTTACACGCGTAAGGACGGAACAAAGCTTACCGTTCCGTTTTGCGATGTGTTTCGGATGCGTGGAAGCAAGGTAAAGGCTTGGCTTATTTTTATGGATATCGGCCAGCTTTACCGCGTTTAGTTCTGATTTTTTTGAATCATGCAAAGATAGCAAATTCCGGGAAACAGAGTCTTTGTTGTCACAGATGAAGACGGCAGAAGCGTGTGACAGTGCGCCTGTAATTGGCTCGCGCCAGGAAAAGACTCGGACGTGCGAGAGAGGTATTGGTAAGCCCATCCCGCACCGGTGAGGGCGCCACCCATCAGTCGAAGCCAAAGTCGGTTAAATCGGTGGATGACTCTGCCACAGATCGATGATCCTGGGTTTCCGAACTCAAGAATTACAATACACCCACCGGGTCGGGTCACTCGAAACAACTCGCGGATCGCTTGATCTGGATCTTCGACATTTCTTAGACCAAACGAGATGGAGACCAAGTCAAAAGAGTGGTCTTGAAACGAAAGCCGCGTGGCATCAGCGAGTTGCCAGTTAATTTTTGAGTGTTTCTCTCGAGCAATGAGGAGCATCTCCGGATTAAAGTCCGCTCCGGTGATTCGCGCAGATTGGCTCATTTTTCGGTGAAAGGCGATTGCCAGGTCTCCGGTGCCGGTCGCCAAGTCCAAGACATCTTTAGCGGTAGGGCAAAGCCGAAGGGAGTGCCTCACCGCCGCTTTTCTCCAAGATTGGTCTAAACCGAGGCTTAAAACGCGATTTGCCAAATCGTAGTGGCGACTAATTAATCGGAAGATCTTCTGAACGGTTTCGGGTTGGGGGGGTGTCCAGCGCATCGTTGACTCGTGCTCAGAAGATAGGACTCGCCCCGTTCAGTCACAAGCTTTTCCTGTGGCCGGAAGAGCTTTTCATCTCGGTGGGTTTCCACTATAAGTTCGTCAATGGATCTAAATAGGGCGACCAGCCGACCGCATTCGGACCTATTTCGAGAGCAGGTTCTGCAGCGACTCGGGGAAGCTGTCGGCGGTTCTTTTATTCGCGAGAAGCTCGAGCCCTTGGTGCTTTCGCCAACGGCAAAGCTTCTTCGCCCGCGACTGGTGTGCATTTTTGGGTCTATTGCCGGATCGAAACCCGAATCCTTGGTGGATGTTGCTGCGAGCGCCGAGCTACTTCATGTGGCAAGTCTTGTTCATGATGACATTATTGATGAATCCGACGAACGAAGAGGAATGCCCACGCTTCATAAGCTAAGCGGCAATCAGATTGCAGTTCTCGCAGGAGATTTTCTCTTGGCACAGGCGTTGAGGCTAACAGCTCGTGGCGGTCCGCTACTGGTTGATGCCGCGGCACGGGCTATGGCAGAAATGTCGGAGTCAGCAACACGAGAGGTCGATGCTCGTCGCTCCCCTGGTGGTGCTGTTTTTATTCTAGATTCAGAGGCTCTTCGTTGTGTGGCTGCAGGAAAAACTGGAGCACTTTTCGGTTATTGCTTAGAGGCCGGGGCGTTGCTCGCGAATAAGCCCGATCTTGCTAAGGTGTGGCGGGGGGCGGGCATACATCTGGGGGTAGCTTTCCAGTACCTGGATGATCTTCTCGACTTACGCGGGGGGGCAGGAAAGCCGCGAGGGGCAGACCTTCGGGAGCGCAATCCGAACGCAGTACTCTCTGCCATGGCGTCGGTATGGAATGATAACGAGGCCGACTATTTGCTGCTTTCTGATTTTGTTGGAAAACAGAAGTACTCTGAAGCATGCGATCTTTTGTTGGCCTCTGGTGCTATCGCTCAAGTTCATCAGTGGATTCAGCACGAACTCTCGTGCGCGCGTGATCTTCTGGGGCCCGTTGCCGCACAGCCAGATGTGGCCGCAATTTTCGCTCAACTTCAACCGAGATAGAATACGGAGGCTTGGTCATGGAAGCAGAAAGTCAAGTAAAGAGCATCATCACTTGTGATCTTGAGGGTCGAATTGAGACCTTCAGTAAAGGCGCTTCGGAGGTTTTTGGATATCAGCCCGAGGAGGTCATCGGAAAAAAGAGGGTTTCTCTTTTTTCTCCGGGCCTGACCGTGCTTGAGCATGTCCCTCACTGGCTCTCTCAAGCGGTCAAGAACGGCGCCCATGAAACAAAAACAGTTTTTGTTCGTAAGGACGGAACTCGTTTTCCGGCGGAGATCAAGATCACGCCGACATTCAAGTCGGGAAGGCAAATTGGCTACTGTGGAATCACGAGAACCCTACCTCAAGAGATGCTGAATGTAGCGCAGCCTAAAATCAGTCCTGCAACGCGAATTTTTGCAGGTATTGTGATCACAAGGGCCCCGTTTCTGACCGCGTCGTTGATTCCTGTGGGTATGGCGGCGGCATATGCCAAGGCAACGGGGGCAGATTGGTCTTGGGCGCATTTTTTTGCGGCTTTTTTTGGAGCGGGAGCGCTACAAGCTGCAGCCAATACGTTCAATGACTATTTCGATTGGAAGAGCGGTACGGATGCAGGAAATAATGATTACTTTCTTCCCTTTTCGGGTGGCAGTCGCGCCATTGAACTAGGCTTAATCAGTGAGGCTGGGCTTTGGAAGCTCTCGTGGGCGCTGATGATTTTTGCCGCTCTTTGTGGAGGCTGGATTGCGCTCGAGCAGGGAGGTGTGATTCTAGCTTATGGTTTAGCCGGTGCGCTGGGGGGGTATTTCTATACTGCGCCTCCTCTGCGACTCGTAGCAAGAAGGGGACTGGGAGAGCTTCTCATTGGACTACTATTTGGCCCGCTCATGACCGGCGGTGCCTACACGGCATTGACCGGACAGTTCTCCCTTCAGGCCTTATTATTTGGAGTTCCCGTGGGTTTGCTCACCACGGCGATTCTTTGGATCAATGAGTTTCCTGATTCTGAGAGCGACGCTAGAACCGGAAAAAATCACCTCGTGGTAACGCTGGGTAAAAAGTCCGCGCGCTGGGGATACTTGGCTCTTCTGTTAGGCGCCTTCGTTTTCACCACTGCCTGGGGGCTTAGCGGATTCCTTCCGCGCGGAGTGCTTCTATCACTCCTTTCGGCCCCATTTGCAGTGATTGCCATCAGGACGCTATTCCGTGACTACAACAGTCGCGCCCTGGTTCTTGGAAACAAGAATACGATTATGCTTCAAGCGGTGTTTGGGCTTTTGAGCATTATCGGATTGCTCGTTCTGTAGCAGATTAGTGCGTGAGCGTCTCGGACTCAAGCGGCTCTAACTCAAGAGTCCATTTGGCGCGCTCTCCGGCAGAAAGGACAAAAACCGTTCGATCCTTGAGTGAGATCATTTGGGTTTTGTCTCCCTGGGAGAACAAATTCTGAAGGGCAGAGCGCAGACTAGCAAACGCACCCAAGTCTTTGATCGACTCATTCTTCAGCGTAGCATTGCTGAGGTGGAGGAGTTCGGAGGGTTCTGAAGCCGAAAAGGCGACCCATGGGGTCTTGTTCAGTGCCCGATCCATCATGTCCAGAATGGTTTGCTCAGCGGTGATAATATAGTTTCGATTAGAAACACACTCTCTTGTTCCAGAGTCTACAGCCAACCGAAAGAAGCCTTTTCCGCCTAGGGTAACCAAGCAGTCTTGTTTGGCCGATGGGGAGCTCAATCCGACGCTATCATTGTAGCGGATGTAAGCGCGAGTATTGATGTGTTTCTGTACACCGCCGGATTTATCATAAAACCGAGAGACGACGCGATACTTGGTTTCGATAATATCCGCGTGAGACCAGGTGGTACACAATAGGGCAATCATAGGAACAAGATTCAACTTTTTCATTTCAACGTTCTCCTTACATTACAATTTTTAAAAACACGAATTCAGCAATTTGTGTGCCCGGCCGAACTGACTTTAAAGCCGCTACGGCGTTTGCGCTGTATCGTTTTTCAATTCATCTGTTTATGTTTTAGGCACATCAACTTTTCATTGAATGACCTCTCGGTCGGGTATCGGATGAAATCGGTCCTTGTCTGAAAAAAAAGCGTGGTAGACGCGAAGTGCGTCTTCAAAGTTGTAAACGCTAACCTCTTCGCTGGCCGCGCTTGAAAATTTCCCATCTCGGCGGGTGAGTACAAGTCCTGCTGGTAGCTTGTTCTCAGTAAATTGTTGAGGCGAGACGTAGACTGAAAAGTAACGGTCGTTTTCTTTAATGTGGCTATGAATCAGCGTAAATATGATGGGGTTTGCAAACCCCAGTCCGCCGGAAGAGTTTTCAAATAGAGCATCCAGGGTGCGAGCCCCAGCAGCTGAAGGATCTTGAAGAGTTCTAATTTTGCTGAGCTGACGACTGAAGTCTCTGATCTTCTCTAGAGAGTCGCCCAGCGGTGCCGAACGTCCAAGCACTCGCGCAGACCTAAAATACCACGGGGGCCGAGAGATTCTTGGAGCCCCTTTTCCGGCAGAAAAAGAGTGGGGTTGAGACAGCTCTCTCATATAACTGACGAGCGCATTCACCGGAATTCCCGTTAAGTTTGAGAAACCTGAAAGAAGATCTCCAGTTTTTAGACTCGAAACCTGCTCTAGAGCCCCTTTTGAGTAGCTCGAGCGAATCACAACGTCGAGCGAGCCCCAGTTATTGCTATTGCCTTGGTGTAGCTCGGGAGTAAATCCAAGAAAGTTTTCCTGTCCCGAAATCATGTCCACGATTTGCAAGTATTGCTGCGATAGTTCGCGCGTTTTCACACTATTGTCACGAATCAGCACCCGGGCGTCCAAAAAATCTTCACTCGTCGTAGCGCCATGATCCTTGCGGGACTGATAAAGAAAGCTTCTTTTAAAGGTTTCTCCGTCGGTAAAAAACTTCCATCCCTGAGAGGACTCGCGCTTGTGTTTAAAAACGTTACCTAAAGACACCGCCTGACCATCAGGCAATAGCCGAAAGACTTGAAGATTCTCAGTGACGCGCTTGTTTTGACCGTCAATGAGTCCAAGAAGCGACCAATAATTCTCTTTTTCTTGTCGACTCACAGCCTCAAGTTGGGCCGCTTTTAGACTTGCAACGGCCTCAATGTCGCCAAAAAACAACACTGCATTCGATGCGCGCATCCGCACGGCAGGTGCAAGTGAGGTGAGGTCATAAATCTTACGAGTCGTTTTGAAGTTTCCAGCGGTGATACCGGCGTGGGGAACTCGCCACAGAAATAGGTTGGTGTAGAGGCCCAAGGCGCCCACGTATCCTCGCTCACGGTCTACAAAAGCCTGAACAGGAGCGCCCTGTTTAGCAATAACGGCCCCACGCCAAAGCTGAACTCGAGAAAAGCTTTGGGTGATTTGAGGCGAGATCATGTCCAGGGGCTGATACTTTAACCGTCCGCGCCCTTCTAAAAAATCACTTCTGAGGTAGAGGTGATTTTTCGGCAAACGCTTGGCCACATCCTCGTAAGACTCAGTGAGGCCAACGCGAGTTCCTGGGGCGAAACGCGCCTGGTCTTCATCTCGGGCGGTAAATAATACGGTGTGCTCACGAACATAAGCAACGTCTCCGGTGAGAACAAATCCGCCACCGAGTCGGAAGCCGATTCGATAGTCATCTTTGACAATGTAAGTGTCTTCAGAGGTGGCCGGCTCAGGGTTGCGAACAAAGTGGCGATCTCTGGATATGATGATTTCAGAAATGATCGAGGAGTCGATGCCAAGCCAGCTCGGGTCGAGTCGTGCCGAGCCGATGGCTCCTACGATAGTCTCACCGAGGTCCCAAACAGCCCGGGAAAGATCTCGCATCAGGGGCTTGAACACTCTTTGGCTAAACTCGGGCCCGTAATCTTCAACATCAACCTTGCTTTTTGGTAATGGCTTCACGCCAACCGTTGAGTTGATCTGAACGGGCATTTCTTGGATAAGTGCGCCGGCGCCATCTGGCGCTCCAATGAGATCAAACGCCCTGAGAAGATGGTTTCGCCTTTGAATCAGCCGCTCAATTAATAGGCCTCTGACATCATGGGGCTTCTGATTGTTCCAATAACCCAGATTGACCGCCTCAGTGATTTGCTCGCGAGAAAGTTGGGCGATCCGACGGAGCATCCAGCGGGCGTCTGAGTAAGTCACAAAGCTCAGGTCAGTGTTGGGATTAAATCGTAACGAAATTTGATCGTCCGACACCGATGCGACAGGGTTTTCTTCGTAACTTAGAACGGCCTCGGCCATGTACTTACCGAAAGTTACGCCAAGGTCATGTACCATGAAAAAAACAGAAGGCACTTTGCCTTCGCGAATTACTAGCTTGTTGTTTTCATTTTTAAGATCAGAGTTCTGAACCCAGGCTTGGAAAACCGCTAAAGCGCGGAATTCACGCATGGAGCGCAGTTCGGGATTATCCCAGGACCACCCTGAAACGCGAATAATGCCATCCAGATCTCGAAGCTCAATGAGCGCAGACTTGAAGTCGATGTAGTTTCCGCTTTTGTCGTGGCCAGTGGAGGTAATGAAGTCGTCAAAATTTTTGTGTTCGTAATACTCTAACCACTGTCTCCTGAAATCATCCAGGCTCGTCTCCCCGAGGTACACTCGAAAGCTGGGGTAGTGCCGTGTCCGGTCGGTGTGTAGGCCAAGCATTCCTGCTAGCG
>JAGWZD010000450.1 GCA_018968995.1 Bdellovibrionales bacterium | reverse complement strand
TGATCTCGAAGCGACCATGCCCTTTGTTCTGAGGAACTATTTCTCACTGGCGGGCAATGTTCTGTTCAACGCCGTTATCCATGCCAATCGTAAGGTGCTCCAGGAGAACAAGTCCAAGAACGTGCATGAGAAGGGCGGGGCGTCTTTGATAGCGGGCTTTCTTGATGGGGATTTGCTTGCACTTGCCAATGTAGGTAGCTGCTCCGCTTGGCTTTTTAGAGAAGGCCGAGTCTGCGATCTCGTAATGCCCCGGAGCTACGGTCGCCTGGTTGATCCTTTTGAGGGGGGGCGCTCTATTCCTCATATTCAAGCCCCTTTGATGGCGATGGGCATGAGTGAGGATTTGGAGCCTGAGATTTGTGAATATCGTGTCCGGTCTGGCGATTGGCTTCTTTTGGCCACCGATGGAGTCGACCTCCGAGTTCGCGATCGGATTCTCGAATTGTACCGGAACCCAAAGCCTCTCTCGGAGGCGGCGAGTGACGTGACAGAGGTTCTCAATGGTTTGCAATGCTCCGATAATGCATCAGGATCGTTGATGATTTTCTAATGTTGACTGAAATTATCGGTTATTTTAGCATTAAAAAAGGGCTTAGGATTTCCTAATTTCGTGCCGATGAGTGGGTGAGCAAGAGAGGGTATGTCCATGACAAATTTTAAGAAGCGTTTTGAGCAGTTCTTTGCCGATGAAGCGGGTCAATCCACGACGGAATACATCCTGATTCTCGCCGTTGTGGTCATGATTGCTATGAAGTTTAAAGGCAGCATGAACAAGACCATGGACAAGCAGATGCAGAATCTCGACAACACTCTGAACAGGGCCTTCGACGCCAACTGATCCCTTGAAGACACCTCGTCGCTGGGAGCAGCTTTTTCGACGGTCTCGCATCACCCTCTTGCGGGTTCGAAAAAATCGCTGTGTTCGAGCCCTGATCGCAGAAGAGTCCGGCCAGGCGCTCACGGAGTACATTCTGATATTAGCGTTCTGCGCGATCACGGCAGGAACTTTGTCGCGCAAGCTCATGTCATTCTTTGACAAAGGCGTGCTCCGGATCGCAGAGCAGCTCGAGCAGGATCTCAAGTCCGGAAGAAGCCCGCTTGGCAGCTGGGTCAACTGAGGTTCTCCGTTACGCGGTAATCTCGATCGGCTTGGTGGCGTCAGCCACCGATCTCGCGCGAGGTAAAATCTACAATTGGCTCACCATTCCCGCATGGTTTATTGGGCTGGTATTTTCGTCCTGGGTCGACGGCTGGGCTGGACTCGGATCGGGCCTGTTGGCTACTGGGATAGCTTTCGCGCTTTACGGCTGGATGTTCTGGATCGGTATGATGGGCGCCGGAGACGTCAAGCTTCTCATGGCCCTGGGAGCCTGGGGAGGCGCTGAATACGTGGCTCGAACAGGTCTACTGGGCGTCATTCTTGGCGGTTTAATGGCGGCGGTCCTACTTGCGGTCCAAGGTCGGCTTTGGGTCCTGCTTCGAAAGCTTTACCGATTCGTGCTCACTCTCGTTGTCAGAGAGATGG
>JAGWZD010000449.1 GCA_018968995.1 Bdellovibrionales bacterium | reverse complement strand
AGCTGCACGGGGGCAAACCTCGAAGAGGATATCTTCAATCTGGTAGCCCATGACCATTACGTGCGTGTACCGAACTACCGCGAGCTCAGTCCCGCCGATGAGCAAAAGCTACTGGATAAGCACCTCAACCGAGTCACTGACACTTGTATTCCTGAAGAAGAGGCCATGCGCCGAATCGAACGCGCGATTACGGAAGAATGGGTGCGCGCCGACAAGTCGGGTGAGCGCTACTTTCCGCACGAATTTTTTTACAAGATCATCAAGAGTGGCGCCCTGAAACAGCACTATCAGATCGACCCGAAAAACTCCTGGATGGTTGCCGCTGCCGAAAAAAATCTACCGATTATTTGTCCGGGTTGGGAAGACGCCACTTTGGGCAATATGTTCGCCGGAGCCGTGCTTCGCGGAGATGTAAAAAACGTGCACACCGTTCGCACGGGCATCGAGTACATGACTTGGCTTGCGAAATTCTACCAAGACACCACCAGGAACACTTCGCTAGGAATGTTCCAAATTGGTGGAGGAATTGCCGGAGATTTTCCGATCTGTGTCGTACCAATGCTCCATCAAGACATGGGAATTGAGGCCCGACTCTGGGGCTACTTCTGCCAGATCTCGGATTCCACCACAAGCTATGGCTCGTACTCAGGAGCCGTGCCGAACGAAAAGATCACTTGGGGTAAACTTGGAGTAGAGACTCCGAAGTTCATCGTTGAAAGCGATGCCACCATCGTGGCTCCGCTCATTTTCAGCTATGTCCTGGGTTGGTAAGATCAGGCTCTGGGTCAAAGGCTATTTAGTTTAGCCTCGACTGAACGGCATCCACCAAGACGCCCACCAGCTCACTATTGGAAGCGTCCGCTAAAGAAGGCTCAATTTCCCGCAAACGCTGAACCGCTGCAGGAAGAAGGCCGGTCATATCCCCACTTTGATAAAAATATGCGGCCTCCTCAAGAACTGCGAGAGCAATCTTGTGCTCATCTGAAGCTGTGGTTGCAGCCGAAGCTCCTAAGGTCGTGGCTGTTAGAGAAAAATCAATCGCAAGCAGAGCCGCCGTCGTAGAGGCAAAAAATCCATGCGCTCTCGCTGGGGATACCGATACCAGCGCTACGCCAAGCGCTACTACTGAAGCCACTCGATACATGCGTCTCACCAATCCCATCTCTCACCTCCGCGACGCCCCGTTTCTAGGCCGCTTCGCTCGCCGGGTCAAGTCCCTCCTCATCGAGGGATCGACCTCGCCATTTTAGCGAATTCAGGACAGAATCCAGGCCATGTCCTTAGACCCTTCACTGTCGCCTTCCAAGCCCGCCCCAAGGCCGAGGTTTTCCTTACGAAATTCATGCCCTTGTTGTGAGCGAGGTCCCATATTTTCAGGGCTTACCATGAACGAGACCTGTCCAAACTGTTCTTATCTCTTTTACAGAGAGCCCGGATACTTTCTGGGCTCGATGATCTTAAGTTACTTTGCCAGCTCTGGTCTCGGGATCGTGATGATGCTGATCTTGTTTCTCCTCTATCAAATCGAACTCG
>JAGWZD010000045.1 GCA_018968995.1 Bdellovibrionales bacterium | reverse complement strand
TGAGGTCGATCAGACGGTAATCCCCATTGGATCGGTAGATTTTCCGTATGACTATCCTAAGTTCACCGACACTTATTGTTCGGGCCTGGGGTACTCAGTAAGTTACGAAAGCCGGACTCGGCCCGCTACCAATTTGATTCGGTTTGTCCCATTTAAGAATGAAAGAAAAATTGAACTTGATCACGCTGTAATTTCAAAGAACGATACTCTGAAAATCGCAATTTACGCCGATTATGAGCCTCTTTCTGATTTCTTAGAAGAAGGCAGCCTGCCAGATGAGTTTGTAAAAAGCTTTCAGCCCTCTAACCGATGCGGATTTATTTGCGGTCAAATTCGAGCAAGACCAATGAGGCCATTGATGAGTGGCCCTAAAGGAAACTGCAACTATTTCATTCCTGGCCATGATGATCGAGGGCTTCCTGCGCAAGTTAGAACCGACGACCTTTGGTTCTTTCCTTTCAATCTTGAAACCGCTGCGAATCGTGACTGGGAAATAGCAAAACTTCAAGAGTGCGACGCAGTCAGAAACAATCAAGACCTTGAAAACTACTACAAACAAGCTCGTGAGGGCGAATGTACCTATTACTACACCAAAACGATGATGCGCGAATGGTACTTCGTCGAGCAGAAGGTTCCATATAAGGCACCGCTTTATTCGATTACGAACTTCGCAAGATTAATCAGGGCCACAAGTGACACTCAAAATGAGTCACTTGTGAATCGCGAAGTGGAAAAAATGTCTAACTGGGTGAACTGAACTAAAAAAGGAGAAAATATGAATACAGAATTTGAATCTATTGGAAGCGAAGAAAACAAGAACAGGAAGAAATCAGAGTCGAAAAACGGATCGTCGAAAATCTCGTTACCTGATGTGGTGGCGATTAAAGCCAATGAAACATTGCAGGCTTTAAAGGATCGCGGTGCTGAAGTACGGATTGAAGAACTCTTCCAGGATCTTTTCGAAAAAGCGGATGAACGTTACTGGAGTCGTCAGATTGAACGACTAACCCCAGATAGCTACATCTTTGAACAAGCCAAAAGCGACCCTGCACTGATGATGGCATTAATAAAAAAAGCGAAACGAGGCTTAGAGAAAAAGCAGCGAGTTAACGGAGAGCCTTCTAACAAGAAACGTAAAACTGAAAAACCTGTGGAGGGTGTTGCTTGAGGCTTACGGTTCGAGATCTTCGATTGATGGAGTATTTGTCAGAACAAGGTCTTGCTACCGCCGATCAACTTACTGAGCGGTTTTTTCCTAATAAGGAGTGTTTTTGGACAAGGGTAAGACCACTGCTAAAAAACGGATACGTAGAATCCGCGCTACTTCTTAGTTTTGCCTCAGCGGTTCCGTCAAGGATGCTTCCGCTGGTCAAAAAACTTCGAGAAGAGAGACGAAATGTTGAACGACTGAAGGTGTATTCACTGGGATCTCGCTTTAAAGCAAAAGCGAAGCATTCTCTGGCCATCGTTGCGCCTATGTTTGCTCAGCACCAACTAGGCTTAAATGAAGTCCGGACATTTCTCGAAAAGACGCTCCCATCAGGTGGAGTATACCTTTCGGATCCAGAAATACGATTAGAAGAACTTCGACTGGGATCTATCGAAGATATTCCTATTCCCGATTTAGTTTGGAGAGTTAAAGGTCGAAGCTTTGCATTTGAACTTGAGCGGAACCAAAAAAGTAATCTTCGATATTTCGAACGTTTCTCTCGTTACGAAAAATCTGGGTACGAACGGACTGTTTATTTTTGTGAGAGTGAAACGTTGTATGAGGATCTAATTGAAAAGGCCGCTCGGTTCCCAAAGGTCGGATTTGCGCTAACTAATAGGCCTTCTAAAGTCTTCTCAAGATTCAGAGGGTCTCAATCGATTTTTGATTTTTTGGGTATAAGCAGTGAGCAATCCTAGCTCACGAGATGAGGAGATCTTAAAGGCGGTCACGGGATTTACCGTGGCCGCCATTTCCATTTCTTTTTTGCCTGTTGCACTCTATTGGTGGATTCGATGGAGAAATCCAAGACGAGAGAAGTTCAATCCAAGGGCACATTTTTTGATTCCCGTAGTGGGATGTGTTTTTACCGCTCTCTTATGGATCTCGTTTATAGATCCATTTCCACTTTATGAGATTGATCTGCTCGCAACAAATAAAACCCTTTTGATTTGCTTGCGCATAGCTTCTCTGTGGATTGGCCTTCTTTTTATAAGTAGCTCACTGACTCCACTGGCTCTGTCATTTCGCTCTAAAGAAAAGGGACTTCGAACTCAGGATTTTATTGATGTCAGAAAAAGTAGTGCGAGTCTTGCAGAGGTTTTTTGTAGGCAGGATCTTGTTCCGATTGGACACGATGTAAAAACTGAAGATGTCGTCTCTTTGCCCCAGAAGAAGCGTTCCTCCCATGTTCTAGTGATTGGAGCGACAGGGACTGGTAAGACGAATTTGATGACGAATCTAATTCTTCACGCCATTCGCCATCGCCAGCCTTGTGTTGTGATTGATCCAAAAGGTGAAAGTTCATCATTGGAATTAATCCGTGAGTACGGGAATCGTTTGAGTGACGACTTTGAAACTCGTCTTCAGGTGTTTTCTATGTCTTCGCCGGGAACATCAGCGAATTACAACCCGCTAAAGCACGGAAATGCCAACCAGCTCAAAGATCGCATGATGGAGGCGTTCGTTTGGTCGGAGCCTTATTATCAAAACGTCTCGGCAAGTTTTCTAACGGCATTTACTGCATGCACTGAATTTTTGGGCATCTCTTTAAACCTGGAGCGAGTTTCTAAAATTCTTTTAGCGAAAGAAGAAAGAGCCGCAATCTTGAAACAGCTTCAAGAAAAGTTCAATTCTGGAGATCAGCATGCGCTTGAGCTTTTCCATCTTATCAGTCCATTTTTCTCTAAGGCTAAAGAAGAAGAGCTGTCTGGTTTGGGGGCGCAAATTTCTATTCTGAACAATCCAACCTTCGGGCACCTTTTGTCATTTGAGAAGGCCGCTAAAGAAATTGATCTTAGACACATCCGAAAAACGGGAGGCATCGCTTATTTTCAACTTGATACGCTTGGAAATGGAGATTCGGCTAGACGTTTGGGAAGGATGATTATCGAGGATCTAAAAAGCATGTCCTCGGAAGTTTATAAGAGTGAACCAAACGAGAATGACCGCATCTTCTTTCCGATCTTCATCGACGAGTTTGGAAGTTTTGCCTCTCGGGAATTTATTGAGTTCTTAAAGCAATCCAGGGGTGCAAAGTTTGGAATCCATGCCTTCTGTCAGGGACTTGAAGATATGGACGCAGTTACATCTGAATTTCGACGCCAGGTGATTTCCAATACGATGACTAAAATTGGTCTTCGCATGGACGATCACGAGACCGTAGATGCGTTTTGTGCAACAGCCGGAACGTTCGATACTCTAAAGCAGAGCTATCAGGTCTCAGGAGAGCTTATAGCGAATCGTACAGGGATGGGTAACATGCGAGAGGCTAAGCAAATGCAGATCGAGCATGACGTTCTTAAGCAGCTTAAAATCGGTCAGGCGGTAGTTATCGAGAAGTCGCCTAGTCGAGTTCGTGGACTTCAAATCCCATTATTTGAAGATATATTCAAAAGCCTTTAAAATCGAATATATAGCGTTAATCAATTGACGCATTAAGGCCCGGAAGTACCTCAAAACGGTACTTAAGGAACTCTGTACAGCGTCCGAAAAGTACCTTATAATGGTACTAATGGGACGCGAAGCAGAAGCCTTACAACACTCTTCAAACTGGCTCCAAGACTACATTGACGAGCACCTAGCTCGGGGTGGTTTTGCTTTCCATGCAGATGATGCGATCAAGGCATGTAAAGTCTCACCCATAGCGTTTAAACGGGCCGCTGATCGTCTTCAGACCAAGCACAAGCTTCTTAGGGTTCAGCCCGGGATCGTTGTTCCTATCCCTCCTGAATACCGCGATCGGGGTGCTCCTCCGATAGTCTGGTTCATTGATGCAATTATGCGCTCTCGCAAGACCGATTACTGTGTAGGACTTCTTTCGGCAGCGACTTTTCATGGCGCCACTCACCAGGCCGTTCAGACGTTTCAGGTTTTGACAGCGAATCGAATCAAACCGATTAAAGCTGGAAATGAAATCATCTCGACCATTCACAAAAGCGATCTTTCAAAGTTTCCATATCAGCAGGCACAAACGGATACGGGCTACTTCCGACTTTCAACGCCGGAGGTAACAGCATTTGATATTTTGAAGTTCCACAAACAGTCAGGTGGTTATTTGCATATTCCGACAGTGCTGAAGGAATTGTCAGAAAGCTTAAATGCAAAAAAAATAGTGCAAGTTTCAGAAATTGAACCTGATATCTCGAACTCGCAACGTCTCGGTTATCTACTTTCGTGGCTTGGGTTTGAAAAACTCGTTGAACCGCTAAAAAACCGTCTTGAGCAGCAAAGTTTACGAATGGTCCCGCTCGTTCCAGTAAGAAACTTTCAAAAATCGGATTTCAAGACAGACGAAACTTGGAGGGTTGTAATCAACGAAGAATTGGAGTCGGACATATGATCTCAAAAGCCTTTATTCAAGAATGGAAAGCACAAGCCCCTTGGCGCCAAGATCATCAAATTGAGCAAGACCTGATCCTTTCTCGATGTTTGGTTGAGATCTATAACTGTCAAAGCGTGAAAGATGCGATTGCGTTTAGGGGGGGTACGGCTTTGCAAAAACTGTTTGTCAAAACGCCGTTTCGTTATTCCGAGGATATCGACCTAGTCCAAATTAAAAAAGAGCCAATTGGGAAAGCTCTTGATGAGATTCGAGGAAAATTGGATACCATCTTCCCTAAAAAACCGCAGGTGAATCGAAAGGAAGGGCGTGTAACGCTCATTTATCGTTTCGAGTCGGCAGACACTCCTCCGATGCCACTTAAGCTAAAAATTGAAATCAACATCGCTGAACATTTCAACGTCTATCCACTTTCGAAGGTTCCTTTTGAAGTTTCGTCTAAATGGTTTAGCGGGAAAACCGAATGCCTGACCTACGATTTGAATGAACTCATGGGCACAAAAATTCGGGCGCTCTATCAAAGGAAAAAAGGCCGTGATCTTTTTGATTTGTATTGGACCTTAAAAAATCGAAAAGACTTTTTTCCCAAAGAAGCAACCAAGGCTTTTGAGAAATACATCGAGCATGAGGGTAATAAAATTTCGAGAGCGGAATTCGAACAGAATTTAGCGGCAAAAAAAGCAAGCTTGGCTTTTGGAGCCGACGTTGAACAGCTTTTGCCGATCCAGGAGCAGAAAGCTTTCGACACGACAGAAGCATTTCGGGTGATTGAAGCGGAAATTGCACCGTTACTCAAAGGCGAGCCGTGGGCTGGTGATAAAAAATCGAAGAAATGAGTTTTAAAATGAACCTTAAGAATTACATTCGCGCGCGCTCTCACTCAAAAAGCCCTCGGTTAAAACCCTCTGGATCCCACCCCCATCATCCTAAAATCCTTCGGATTTTGCTCCAGACCTCCCACCCACACCCTTCGGTTGTGTATGGGAGGTCTGGAGCCGGATGGTGTGGGTGGGACCAGAGTGTATGAGTAAGAGAGTGAGAGCGCGCGCGGGAGTAATAATGTTGAGTTTTTTATTTTTCAGGGAAAGACAACATGACGACGAGAGTACAAGTGCATGGATTGCAGCCATGTTTTCTTTCCCTGAAACCCTATCTTTGAAGACGATCCGAGGGTTGGATATTTTGAAATCGATTCAAAAGTATCCAACAGGTGCTCATCTCGATGAGCACCTAGGTCTGAACCTTTGGTTCAGTCTTAAGAGTTTCTGGCTCGCTGCGCGAGCGATTGGAGTGGCACATGGACATTGAAGGTAATAAGCAAAACTTAAGTTGGTCGCATCATCTTGTATATGCCCTAGGCTATTTTCTGAACCGGGTTTTTCTTTCGCTATGGCTAGTTCTGAAGTTCGTTGCACTTGTTGCTTGGGGATTCCTCGGGCAGTTCATGCGAAACCCGCTAGGTGTTATCGCTGGACTTGCAATAGTTGCCGCCTTTGTCAGCAGATTGCTTGGAGTGTGAACGAAAAGTCTCCGCTTCTTCCTCTCCCTAATGGGAGAGGCTTCAGTCGCGGAGGGTCGCTCTGCTCCCCTGGGAATGGGGAGGCTGGCAAGGGGGCTATATTCTTCAATATTTTCTTTGAAATCGCCGATAAGGGTTAGAATAGAGTTATGGCTTGGCGCTTGATTGACAGCTCAAGTGGAATAATATAGGTTCTGGATGATCTTATGTGGGCAAAGTTGATTAAAATCACTTTTACGTTGGCTATAGCGCTGCAACTAAGCGGTGCCGTGAAGACGTCTGACTCACACTCAATTCAGGCAAAACCGACTTCCATTGCGTCTTCTAGCGTGTCTGATGCGACTGGTCTTGCATCTCAAGATCATTCTTCAAGCGATACTGACGAAGACTCTTCTCCCGTCGGTCATCACCATTGCAAAAGCCATCCAACCGGGAGTTGCTGCGCATATCTTTCTTCATCCGAAATTAAGCTAATCCCAAATTCGATTGACGATGCCTATAGAATTAAGCCTAACTTCTTTTTCTTTGAGTTAGTCTCTTCCAATCTCCGCCCACCTGCCATCTCTGCCTAAAACCCCTTTGTCATTTAGATCACTCATGAACTGAGTCGGTCTTGAATGCGTATGTGCGCGTTCAAAAAACATAAACCAATACTTGGGAGATTAGGCGTGTGTGCCAGTTGAGTCATAAAATTTTTGCGTTCTTTACGTTCGTGTTTGTGCTGTCTGCACAAGCTTCGGATGAACCTATTTGCCCAAACATCAAATCGGCTTTGGACATCATGCAGTGCCTAAGAACAAAGCAGCCTGCATTTGCTGCGGCTAAGAATTTACGAACCGCAGAAGAAGATGCAAGGCGCGGAGGCGTTCGCTGGCTTAATCCCGAGATTCAATCACAAGGGCTTGCAGGACGAAGCTTAGGAAATGAGCAAGTTCAACTTCAAGTTGCCCTTTATCAACCCATTCAAACGGGTGGAAAACGCCAAGCCCAAGTCCTTTCAGGTGAGGCAAACGCCTTGGGGTTACAAGCAAGATCCAGGTTAGAACAAGGCCAAGCGTTGAAACTCACAGCTCTTGGGCTTTATCGTTTCAAACAGCTATCTGGCGAGATTGCGGCCATTCAGGAAGCGGCAGAAACTTTCAAAAAATTAGTCATTCAGTATCAAGGGCGTCCAAGACTGACCCCAGAACAAGAAGTATCACTTTCCATTTTCCGACTTGCTCAAGGTGATTACGAACTGAGGCTCATTGAAAAGAAAAACGAAGAACAACAAGTTCTCAATTTCTTTCAGGCGCAATTAGGAATCGATCTTTCTCGGTACATTAAGATCCTTCCTCTTTATCAGGAGCCATCCGAAAAAGAGCTATCTTCGTTCAGCCCTGAGCAGCTTACCAAAAAATCTCCTGAGCTACTTTCGGCTCAGTCGGAGCTGACCCAAGCGCATGCCAATGCTTTTCAAGCGAGAGGTGACGCGTTCTCAGATATTAGTGTCGGCCCAATGATGGGAATCAATCGTGATGGTCCTATCCAACAGAACCTTTTTGGGATTGCACTCAACATCCCTTTCCCTGTTTGGAATCAAAACGGCTACCAAGTAGCTGCTGCACAAAAGCAGGCCGATCTTCTTGAACATAAAATTAAGATTCGGGAATCTGAAATTGAGCTTGAAATCAAAAGGACGCTTGCGACCATTCAAGCCGCAAAATCACGACTATCTACTCTTCCATCACAAACGAACCTTCACCAAAAGCATGAGCAAGTAGAGAAAAACTTTTTTAGGGGTTTGGTTTCGCCTGCCATCATCGTTGAAGCCCACCGAGCATTGGTTGATTTTTTAATCCAAAGACACCAAAGCGAAAACTTCGTTATGGGGAATCTTTGGGATCTTTACATGATTGCTGATCGCTTAGAGGAGAAACAGCTATGATGAGGCTTCTTTTGGTTTTTTTCATGCTCTCGTTTTTAAGCAGCCCAGTCTTTTCTGAAGAAGGGCACGAGGAGAAAGGCCACTCTCATGAGGAAGGTGATTCTCATGGAGAGGAAAACGAAGAAGAAGGCTCCGCGAGCAACGTCGGAGAAGACAAAGGGGTCATTGAAGCTTCTCGTTCAAAGGGGTTTAAACTCACTCCCGAATCAGTGAAGCACTTAGGCATTAAGACCATTGATTCCAAGAAAGAAGGTCAATCCTTCACTCTTCCAAAATCAGCACTCGTCTCGGTTAAACGAGAGCGTTTTGTTTATACATTTAATAACGGATTCTATAAGGCGGTCGAAGTTGTAGTGGCTAAGGCGTCTTCTACGCAGATCACAGTCACTTCCGAACATGATCCGATCTCGGGGCAAGTGGTCACAGAAGGCGTTCATTTTTTACGAAACATCGAAGTCGATATCTTCTCAGGCGATGAAGGAGGTCATCACCACTAAGGTGATGGATTAAACTCATGATTAATAAAATTATCCACTTCTCAGTTTATCACCGCACCGTCGTTCTTGTGATGACAGTACTTGCAATCGTCGCAGGACTTTTGGCTTTTCAGGCCCTCCCCATTGATGCGGTCCCCGACATCACGAATAACCAGGTTCAAGTTAATACCCAGATTGACGGTCTTGCTCCTGAAGAGATTGAAAGGACGGTCACATTTCCACTCGAAATCGCACTCAGGGGAACACCTGGTGCTATCCAGGTTAGATCCATCACAAGGTTCGGACTAAGCCAAGTTACAGTTGTTTTCGGCGATGAAGTCGATGTGTATCGTGCACGGCAACTTGTAACTGAGCGAGTTCAGGGCTTGGCTTCACTCTTACCAAAAGGAGCTGTCCCAAAGCTTGGACCAATCTCAACAGGTTTAGGTGAGATTTACCAATATGTGCTCGATTATGAAACTCCATCCAAAGATCCGAATCAACGCTTTAAAGAGCTAGTCGAGCTTCGCACTCTACAAGATTATTTTGTAAAGCCACGGATTCTAACCGTTCCAGGGATCGCAGAAGTGAACACCTCGGGCGGCTATGAAAAGCAGTATCACGTTCAGCCTGATCCAAAGAAAATGAGCCAATACGGGGTTCACTTTGGCGATATTTTGAACGCTCTTGAGAATTCAAATAAGAACGTGGGTGGTGGAAACGTTCAACAAACATCAGAACAGTTTTTGATTCAAGGGATTGGTCTTTTTGAAAGCATTGAAGACATCAAAACGCTACCGATCAAATCTCTTGAAACGTTTAAGACGGTTTCCATCCAAGATGTTGCAAGCGTGAAACTTGGCAAAGAACTACGAACAGGTGCTGCAACTCAAAACGGAAACGAAACGGTTTTGGGTACAGCCATGATGCTTCTTGGTGAAAATAGCAGAACTGTCTCTAAACGAGTAGACGCAAGAATCGAGGAAATCAGAACCGAACTCCCCAAAGGCGTAAAACTCGATACCGTTTATAACCGAAGCGAGCTTGTCGATGCGACCCTAGGAACGGTTGAGCACAACTTGCTTATGGGGGCGTCCCTTGTAGTGATCGTGCTCCTACTTCTAGTTGGAAACGTAAGGGCCGCACTCATTACAGCAGTCACTATTCCAGTAACTCTTCTCATCACTTTTGTCGTAATGAAGCCGCTTGGAGTTTCAGGAAATCTCTTGAGTCTTGGTGCTCTTGATTTCGGGATTATTGTTGAT
>JAGWZD010000448.1 GCA_018968995.1 Bdellovibrionales bacterium | reverse complement strand
GATGCACGTCGGACCTTGAAGAAGCTCCTCGGCCTGCAAAGCCTGAGTGGCATCGTCTATTCCATCACCGAAATTCCCGTGGATTTGATCCGCGAGATTGTGGACGCAAGAATGGCCGAACTTGCTGGTGGAGCTCCGCTTCAAGCACCAGTCCCCGCCGATGTGGAGGCTCTCGTGATGGAGCGCCTGAGGCCCATTCTGCGGCGACTCGCGGAACTGGAGCAATCACCGCCGCAAGCGCAACAAACGACCCGCTTTGATCCGCTCGCCATACTTCCAGAGAGAACCGATGAACCAGATTGGAATCTCGTGAAACGCCATTACCGGCGCTACGGGGAACCGCAAAAGACCGCAGAGAAATACGGGCTAGCTCTCCGAGAATTGAACGCACGCGCCAGAAGGGAGGGGTGGGTATGATAGAGGTGAAGAAATACCGAGAAACCCGCTTCTGGGCTGTGTATGTCGATGGGGAACTACTTGCCGTTGTGGTCTATCGGAAAGGAGCCCGTGCCATCGCACAACTGATTCAATCGACACGTGCTGGAAAGGAGGCAGAAGGTGTCGCGTAAGTCCATCATCGCACCCACTTGCTTCGTTCCGTCATGCCCTGCGGATTTCGTGGGGCAGGCCGGTAAGGTGGCAGAAGTGCTACTGCGCAAGACCGAGCGACTGCGCGAAAATCCCGACCAGCCACTCAAGCTCTTGATTACCGGAGCCCCAGGCATTGGCAAGACCAGCCTAGTGAATCTGATCGCCCGCACACTCGCCAGTCACCCTGTGGCGATTGAGGACGTGAATGGAAAGGAAGTGGGCCTCGACCTCGCACGCGAATGGACACGCTCACTCGCCTATGGATCGATCTTCGGCAAGTGGTCGGTGAAAGTCGTGAACGAACTGGATCGATGCTCAAAGGACGCGCAGGATATGCTGCTGACCTATCTCGATCGTATGAAGCCAGGCCACGCATTCCTCGGCACGACGAACCTCGACCTTGGCAGCCTGACCGAACGATTCCAAACTCTGTTTCAATCAGTCCGACTCCAGCCCCCGGAAAACGAGGTTCTCGCGGCATTCCTCGCGAGGCGGTGGCGCGTCCCCATCACCATCACCCGCCAGATTGCCGAGGGCTCCCAAGGGAACATCAGGGCAGCTCTCGCGGATTTGGGGATGTGGATGGGGTAGGGGGGAGGGAGCGGAGTTGGCTTAGTTTTCCTCTTCCGTTCCCAAGATGCTGCAAAAATTTGCGAATTATTTTTTTAATTTTTTGACTATGGTCTTGCTGATTCATTGTCAGGATGCTACGTTTTTCCTAGTAGTCGCTGTTCATACTGACAACTTTTGGATGAGGAAGCATTATGTTACACCCTGATCTTCAAAATGAAAGTGGGCTGATCAGTTCGTCTCCATCATCTTGCTTTTTGAAAATTCTAAATACTTTTCATGCTATATTCCTTAAGCAGATGAGGTTACAGTTTAAATTTACACATTCATAATAATCTGAATCATAAATAACCTTATACCTGAAATGACAACTCAAAAGCGAAAATCT
>JAGWZD010000044.1 GCA_018968995.1 Bdellovibrionales bacterium | reverse complement strand
GTTTGGCTACGATGGTATTGGTGCGAATCCACAGTTGGGAGCCGATTGTAATGGGCACGGCACTCATGTGGCCGGTACGATTGGGGGTAAAACGGTCGGTGTTGCTAAAGATGTGTCATTGGTTTCAGTCCGAATCTTTGACTGTTCAGGCAGCAGTGCCTTCAGCACGATCATTGCCGGAATGGATTGGGTCGTCGCGAATCGAAAGCTACCAGCGGTTGCGAACTTGTCTTTGGGCGGAGGGGCCAGCCTCGCAGTCGATATGGCCATTCAAAGACTGATTGAGTCTGGCGTCATTACTGTGGTTGCAGCAGGAAATGATGGCAAAGATGCTTGCAGTTATTCGCCCGCTCGCGCGGTGAATGCGATCACCGTAGGTGCAGCAGAAAGCTCAGACGCGAGGGCTTTTTACTCAAACTACGGCTCTTGTGTAGATCTTTTCGCTCCTGGAACTGCGATCACATCTGCATGGTTCAGCGACTCGAACGCTTACAACACGATTAGTGGAACCTCTATGGCCACACCTCATGTTGTGGGGGTGGCGGCACTTCAATTAGAGACTCGGTCTGACATGAGGCAGAGCGACCTTCGTGATTTGCTAAGGTCGAGTATCGGGTAAATGGATCGGTCGCGTGCACCTCCACTAGCGCCCCGTTTTCCTGCTCTTGGACGGCGCCCCGCACTGCCCAGACCCTTCAAATGGATGTGAAAGCAACCGACTCTGCAGGGAATGCAGCGAGTTCTTCTTATTTTTCATTGATTATTAAATAGAAACCCCGGCGATTTCTCGTCGGGGCTTTTTTACAGAGTATTGGTTGCGGGGGCAGGATTTGAACCTACGACCTTTGGGTTATGAGCCACATTGTCAAATCTTCGGAGCTTTCTACTCCTTCTAGATCATGCACCTAGCATTGAATCGTCATTTCGAAAAGCCGACTTTCTTCTAGATTTTCTGACTCTGTGGCCCAAGAATGGCCCACATGAAGAAGAGTAAGAGACCCGTAAAGCTGGCGGTGAGTCGCGATCGAAGGACGCTAGAAGGTATGGGGGCGGCCGATATAGCCAAGGGCATGAACTGGTCGATCTTGCTCAAGCAAGCGCTTCAGGTCCTCCTGATCCACGAATTTTTTCCTAAGGACTTGGAGAAACGCCAATCCAAACGCTTGAAGAGCTTCTGGAGGGCAGCCAAGGACCTCTCCAGTGTCACGTTTGAGCAACTACGTGTCCGGACGGCTAGGGCTATTTGTGACGAGCTATCTAAAGACCTCAGGGCGAACAGAAGGAAACTATGTGAGTCCGCCGAAATCCGGAAGAAGTGGATCAAGGATTGGGATCAAAGGATTTCCAGCTGGAACGGACCGATCGGTAGCGCGAGCTCGTTTATTTCGATGAGCGGCTCGATCGCCGACATCATGACCGAGAGCGAAAAGAGAGAGAAACTACCTCGTTCGCAGATGGCCGAAGATACGGACTCCGAAACCGATCTCCTTAATTTAATGGATTCGCGTCGAAAGATTTCCAGTGGTGATATTGCGGCCATGCTTGCGAATCATATCAGTGGCGGTGGTGTCACTCGTGGAGTTCGCCGGTCGCCAGAATCGTTCGAAGTTGGCTCAGCCACACTGGATCGCGAGCTTTTTGTAGCAATTTCTGACCGACTATTTCAGTTTCGGCCAGAGGCCGCTAGACGTTTCTATGAAAAATACATCCCCAATGCTGTTGATGGCTTTTTGGATCTAGATTCAATTTAAGCAGATGGTGCCGCTTTTATAAGTATTCATTTACACTTGGTTCATGGGACGGCCACATGGTTTTCCGAAGACTGGTGGAAGAAAGCGGGGAACTCCAAACAGGCGAAGCGATGATTTCAGTGAGTCACTTTTCGCTGCCGGTATTCATCCAATAGAGGAATTGGGACGGATTCTCTCGTCCGATAAATTAAGCGACTCCGAGCGAGCTTCGATTCTATTGTCGCTCCTTCCGTACATTTACCCCAAACGAAAGGCGGTAGAGGTCGCTGCCAAGGAGAGTTTCGCCGGAGGGGATGTCGAGTATGTCGCCATCTGGGGAAGAGAATCGCCCACGAATTGAATTCCGTTCCCATTCCCACCCTAGGGGTGGGAACGGGAATGGAGTTGAGGACGACTGTTTGGGCGCTTAGAGTTCGGGATGGAGGTACGTCTTTGGACTGCCGCGCGTCCCGTCACCTTGTACCAAAACTCTTCCTTTGGCTGTGAGCGACCTTAATGTCTGACTTAAAACCCCCGACCTGATTGCGATAGCGTCTCTGATTTCGTCTTGAGTCATGGGTCGTGACGAGTCGTTGAGTAATCCGAGGATCTTCGTTTCGCAGTCATCCATGTGCAGAGTGGACCCGGCCATTCCAATGCTGATTTGACCAGTCTCGGGGTCGAGTATTAGCTCGATTTCATCGAGTTTGCGACCATAGCGAAGGCGTTCTGACGATACGATTGTTGTATCGCGTTCTGCTCGTCGCGTCATGAGAAGCATGGTGTCCACTGATGCTGAAATTCCGGTTGATCCAAGTACGGCAAGCTCGCCCGATAGCTCCCGGTTCTTTCCGTTGTGATGGATCAGCATTAGGTGGCAGTTGAACTGGTTCGCGATCTTCCTGAACCGGCCGACGGCGGCACTGGTTTTCCCATAGTCGTTCCAATCGGCAATCTGCGTGGATTGCACCAATGTATCAATCACAACCAAGTTGTATGGAACCCGCGCTAGCTCAACCGAAAGTCCCTGAATCAACTTTTCGTGTGATGCAGGTGACTCAATAAGGAAATTGATGTGTTGTAAGGAGTCTTTCGGGCAGACGACTTTGAACTGCTTGTCTAGCTCGCCCGGATGATCTTCTAGTCCCACATAGAGCACTTTTCCTTGTCGGGTTGATCGGTCATAGAAGGCCTGACCGGTTGCCACCAACATTGAGATGTAGCGCGCGAGTGTTGATTTTCCGACCTTTGGTCTGGCTGACAGGACTGATACTCCGGGCGTTGGTAGCAAGTCTTCGATTAAGTAGTCTAACTTTGGTAATGGGGTGGTTTCCGCCGCATTCCGTATTTTCAGCATCGGTTCGGCAGACGCTTCCGTTTGTATTTGAGGATATTTCGCCGTTAAGTCTTCGATAATCTTACCAATGGGGTTCATTTATATGTTCCTTTGAGGACTGATACGGGGTCAGGCTCTCGCCCTGACCCCGTGAGTAAGTATTAGGTTTCGGATTGTTGTTCTTTGACGCCGTGTTCGGGATCCCAATTCATGCCGTTGAATTCGAGCCAACGTGCAATCTCTTCGGGGTGGAATCGAACGATTCTGCTGGTGATTCGGATGTGTGGAATCGCGTTTCGATGAACTAGGCTGTAGATTGCGCCTTTGGTTCCACCGATAATTCGATGGATGTCGTCGTAGGTTAACAGACGTATTTCTGTGATCTTCATATAGATCTCCTTCTGGAGATCCTGTTTCATTTTGTGTTTCTGAATAGTCCTGCAGGATTTTGGACAAAATCCTACGGTACTTTTTGGACAAAAAAAGAGGGATGGCCCAGGGGCCATCCCTCCTAGCTTTCGTTATTGGCTACTTCTTATGGGCACTCGGCGCCATCGAAGGTGGTGCCATTGTGGTCATCCAGTACCGGAATTGCGCCATTCTTTTCGGCCATTGTAAAAGCGAGTTCGACAGCATTGGCCTTAGTCCAGAGTTCCTTGTCTTGTTTATTCAATCCGTCGGCCTTTTGGCGGCAACGGTCAGCTAGGCGCTTCCAGCAGTTACACCAGATGTTTTTGAGGTTTTTCTCTTCCGCCTCCTTAGGTGCCGTATTGTACGCGTTGCTTTTCTGGCGTGCGGAGATGATTCGATGGAGGTAGCCACCATCAGTAGCCTGTTTGTTTATTGATGCGATGTCTTCTTGAGAGTACCCGCGTTGCTCGCTCCACTCTTTCTTGAGCTTTTCCGATGCACATGCTCCCAGTAGGATTAGTAGAGAAATCCCCGCGACAAGTGATTTTATCTGATTCATTTTTCGTTTGCTCCATTGGGTTTTCGATCGATTCGAATCCGGACTGGTCCTTCAAAATACAAGTCTACGGTCATCGGCTGATTGTCCGTGGACGTTTCCTCGAACAGTAGCTCTTCGAGGGTCACTCCAAGGTATTTGCTTAGGCGATAGACTTCACGAAGTTCGCGTGGGCGGGATCCGGCGAGCCAATCACTGAGTGTAGAACGTTTAATACCGGCTTCCACGGTCACCTGACGAAGGGTCAGACCGCGATTTTCGAGAATTCTGCGTAGATTGCTATGAAGAGTCATCCTGAGCCTTTAATTCTTTCAGCCCCGGGTCGTGATTGCATCGGTATTCCGGAGTTTCGGACAATCCGTCCGGAAGTCCGGACATAAGTCGTACTGATAGCAATGCTTTGGCGCTTTTCAGGGTTCCAAGCTGTCCTTCGAATCGTCCGGGGACTAGGTGTGCATATCGCTGAGTTGTGGTGATATCTGCATGTCCAAGAATGTCCTTAAGAGCGTAAATGCTGCCTTCGTTTCGGAGGAACCACGCCGCGAATGTGTGTCGTAGAGAATGGAATGTGATGTAAGGGCGGTCCGGTCGCATGGGGAATCCGGCGTGAGTTAGTGCCTGATGAAGTTTCTCACGAAAGATACGGTTGTCGTGGTCCAGCATTTTTCCGGTTCGGCTTGAGAAGATATATTCCGAGGAGCGTATGGCAGACAGGCGCGCCAGCACAGGTTCGAGCTGTTCAAGGATGGGGACGTATCGGATCTTTCCGGACTTCGTGGGTCCGTCGAAGCTGCCCTGTACAGCGATTCGTGGCTCGGGACTTCTCTCGATGTCCTCCCAACGGAGGGCGGCTAACTCGCCCTTTCTTAGGCCGCTGAAGATCGCAAATTCGTATAGGTTGGCTGCTCGGGCGTCTAATCCATACGCCGCAGAGAGAAGGCGTGAGATTTCCACGTCTGATTTCAGATAGGACACTTCGTCTCGGTTCTCCGTCAGTGAATGCCTTTTGAGTGGGTGGTGCTGACTGATCCGCCCGATTTTGACGGCACGATTCAGAATCGCGATCAGGAGAGTTTCATGATTGAAGACTGTCTTTGGGCTGAGGCTAATCAGAGCATGGGTGTGATAGCGGTCAAGGTCGGCCTGCGTGATGGTATCCATCGGCCGGTTACCGAAGAACGGCACCAAGTGACGTCGAAGGATGACTTCATCGGCGACTGAACTTCGTTTTGAAGGAGCTCTGTTTTCGAGCCACTCCTTCGCACCATCAGAGAAGGTCCGCGCAAGGCGCGGGGCGGGCTCTATGCCCGCCCTGATGCGATGGCTTGCTAGGTTTTGAGTTTGGAGAGCTAGTTGTGCATCTTTGTAGGACCACCGATCGGTTTTACTCCGTCGTTTTCCTTCGTGGTCATTCCAACGAATTCGCCAGTTCTTGCCGTGTTTAATGGGTTTAGACATGGGCTGCTTAAAGCAGCTTCGAAGATTTGAAAGTCCGGCGGGATTTGGTGCGAAATCCTGCGGTACCTGTGCGTGTGGCCCAAGAATGGCCCAAGGGAGTATCTAAAGTAGAAACGCGGGATTAGTTGTTACGCTAACCCCGCGTCTTTTCTACTTCATTTGGTTGCGGGGGCAGGATTTGAACCTACGACCTTTGGGTTATGAGCCCAACGAGCTACCGGGCTGCTCCACCCCGCGTCAGAACAAGTGAGCAAGGTGTAAGCTATCGCTGGTTCTTCCGTCAACCGCGAATTATGGTTCAGGTATGAAACGCCGTTTTTTTGTTCAGTCTAAAGCGATTTATGCGGCATTAGCCGTCGGAACCCTTTGTTTATCTGCTTTTGTTCTAATTCGTGCTTTCCCCCTGCAGTACCTCGACTTATCAGACCGCACCAAGCTGAGGCTTGCCGGAGTGAAATCCATAGGGTCGCCCGCTGGTGATTCTGGCGTGGAGTGGGTTTCGCCCAAATGTGAGAGAGCTTCTGCCGAGTCAATCGCGTGCACGTGTGTGGTTTTCGTCCACGGGCTTGGAGACTCGGTTTTGACGTGGAAAAAAATCCTGGCCCAGCGCGAGTGGGTGTCTCGCACGCAAAAGCCGCTTCGTCTGGTGGCCTGGGATCTCCCTGGGCACGGCCAGTCGCCTGAGCCGCCCAGGAACCCAGATGGAGACCTTCAGCTGCGTGCGCAGAGCCTGGCCCAGCGGGTTCTGGGGGCAACCCAATCGCGTGGCTGTGGCCCCAACACGATTTGGGTGGGAAATAGCTTTGGGGGGTGGATTAGCTCTTGGATTGCCTTGAAGCGTCCGGATCAGGTGAAGTCCCTGATTTTGGTGGCACCCGCAGGAATGAAAGATCAGCGGGTGAGCTCGTTGGGATCTAGTCTTCTGGCAACGCCCACAGTGGATTCCTTACGGGCCTTTCGCCAACAAGCCTATGCAAAGCCTCAAAAAGATTATCCAGAGTGGATCTGGAAGGCTGCCGTTGAACGGGTCAAGAAAAGCCCTGTCGCACGCGTGCGCTCGGCACAGCAATCTGAAGATGATCTCGATCTGCCGATCAAAACACTGCGTGCGAGGACGTATGTTCTTTGGGGCAAGCAGGACCGAATTCTTCCATTAGAAAAAAGTCAGGGCTTTCGTCAGATCCCACGCGATTCGCTCGCCCAATGGCAAGAGTTCGAGGGGTGCGGACATCTTTTTCATAAAGAGTGTACCGATCCACTGATCGAGACGGTTCTAGAAACCGTAAATCGTTAAAGTGGTCCTTGAATTAGCGAGACTTGCGAGTTCGAGAGGCTTTGGTGGCATAGCCACCCCAACTTGTCTTAGGAACGGGCCCTGAGGATTTACTTCGAGGAGTAATAACGCTCGTTTTTTTGGGAGCTCGCCGCTCGCGTCGCGCCGCTGCTTCAGCGTCTTTCTTTACGGAATTTTCAATCGTTCGCAGGCCTAAGTCAGGTTGCTCAAAAAGTGCGCGCACTTGCGAAGCCTCAAGCCGCCGATATTCGCCAGAGTCTAAAGTTCCTAGGGTGAGTTGACCAAT
Source organism: Bdellovibrionales bacterium (assembly GCA_018968995.1). GTDB lineage: Bacteria > Bdellovibrionota > UBA1018 > UBA1018 > UBA1018 > CAIOHW01. The sequence goes on along the minus strand of JAGWZD010000044.1, from coordinate 2,715 downwards.
TCCAGCACGCACCAGCCGATCGAATAAAAAGCCACGGGTCTCTAGAAGGACCTTCAGTTCAGAAGAGGCCGAACCCCGCATCACCACTTGAACTTTCGATTTATTCTCAAGCTTTTCATCGATTCGAACAACCTCTGGCCGCACCAGATGTCCTTTCTCAGTTCGCATCCCACGACTAATTCGCTTCAGCATTTCAGCGTCAGGATGTCCTTTGACTTTGATGGAGTAGACTTGCAGCAGGTCTTTCGATTTCGCGATTTTCTGGGCCATTTCGCCATCGTTTGTCAGAAGCACTAGGCCTTCACTCTCGAAGTCGAGTTTTCCTACCGGATAGATACGAGCCTGAACTCGAGTGAAGTAGTCGGCAAGCGCCGGTCGGCCCTGAGGGTCCGTCATGGCGCAAATGACGTTCTTAGGCTTGTAAAAAGCCAAGTACACCGGCTGTTCAGTAGTAGTAATCAGTTTGCCGTCGACCTTGATCGCATCCTTGCCCCATTCGGCTTGGTCTCCTAACTTAGCGATCTGGCCATTAATGGTCACAGAGCCATCGAGAATTAACTCTTCAGCCTTTCGGCGCGAAGCGATACCTGCACGGGCTAATATTTTCTGAACTCGCTCTAAAGCCATGCGGCCTCTTCTAGCCTAAGAGCGACCGATTTGCCTTAGATTTCGGCAGCTGGGGTTTCGGTCGGTTCTAGGGCCCCCGACGCTGGCAGATCTGCAGCGAGCACGGTGGGCTCGGCTTCAGGTTTCTTCAGCAAAAGGCTCAGATCCTCTGGAATTTCTCGTCCCTCTGCTTTGGCCTGAGCGACGGCTTTTTCAATAGCCTTTTGCTCCTCCAAATAAGGGGTTGTAGTCGAAATAGAGGCGACCTTGTTCTTAATTTCCTGAAGAATCGACTCGTCTTCGCGTGGGTTGTAAGCGAGTCGCTCAGGATCAGACGTCATTTCGTTCACGAGTTCACGCATTTTTACGATTCGTGGATCTTCTTCTTTGTTTGATTGCGAGGTTGGCACCATCTGCTCGATTTCCTGCAGAGGGGGCATGGCCGCTAGGTCTTTTAGTCCAAAGACCTCCATGAATTCTTTGGTGGTGCTGTAAAGCATCGGACGGCCTGGCAGGTCGGACCGGCCCGAGATCTCGATCAGCTTCTTATCGAGAAGCCCTCGAATAAAGTGCGATGAATCGACTCCTCGAACTTTATCAATTTCCTCTTTCAGGACCGGCTGACGATACGCCACGATGGCCAGGGTTTCCATGGCACCGCTTGAAAGGCGCTGAGTGCTCACTTTGGCAAGCTTCTTAGCCAGAGCGGCACGGCCCGTTTTGGTCCTGAATTGAAAGCCCCCCGCAACCTCGACGAGTTCGATTCCGTGGAACGGCTTATTGTAGCGATCGCGCAAAGAGGTGATCGCCTCTTGTATAAGTGAGAATTTGGGTTTTTCGCTCTCTTCAGAAGCGGTGAGAAGCTCTTGGAGCTTCTGGGCCGAAACGGGCTTATCCAGCATGAAGAGCAGTGCTTCGATGCACGATTCCATCTCTTGAAGATCTAGGTTTCCATCGGCATTGGGTTGAGGAAGAGCGGCCAGAAGTTCGGGGTCGATTTCCTCGATTTCATCCGCCGACATTTCTTCGGCGAGTTGCTTTGCAAGAGCCTCGTCTTCGGCAATTTGCGTCGCCAAAAGAGCCGCCGCCTCTTTTTGTGCCAAAGCTTCATTTTCAGCAGCATTCTCGAGAATCTGAGCCTCTTCGCTTTTCAGAGATTCAGCTAATCGTTCAAGCTGCTGATCGCTTTCTTCAGGAGTGGCCAGATCGAGAGGGTCATTTTCTAAATCCTGGAGCTCATCATCCTCGGACAGGACTTCACGATCATATTCCTGATTCTGGGCCGCTGCGACCGAGAGTGTGGGAATAGAATACGGGTCCATGACAAACGTCACTGGCTGAGGGTTTGGAGCGGGGATTTCTTCTCGTGATTCCTCTGACTCTTCGGTTTCATCTGTTTCGTCAGCATCAGGTAGCCATTCCTGTGCTGCACTAGACAAATCTTGATCCTGAGAGGGCTCATGATCGGGAGCGATCACGTCATTTTTGAAAGAGTCGGTGGGCTTCTTGCTCATCGCTACTGGCCTTTCTGTCACGTTATCGAGAATCGGAGTGGTTGTTGGAGTTGGCCATTCCGTTTCCAAGTTCAAGGGAAGTATTGGTCGCTGCAAGTTCGGCAAGCTCATCGGCGGGCTTGTTTGCAGAGTCATTTCCGGCATCGGGGATTCCAGTGAAGGCAGCGAGGTCGATACCGTGTGCAGAAGGTCCTGTTCCAGGATTGTCTGCAACGACGGCGGAGTCTCCGGCTGGTTCTGGAGGGGTTGGGGCGCCGGCGGCATCACCGAGTCCAAGTTCGGCTTGGACCGCTTGAGTGATGGAATCAAAGCCGGAAGCCATTCGTTCATCGAAGTTTTCAAGACTTTCAAGAAGTTCGAGATAAATCGGAGCATAGGTCTCGTTCTGGTGTAATCGCAGTTTTTTGAGTCGACCCAGTTCCAGCGATGCCAAGAACGTCACTACCACTTCGTTTTTCTCAGGAAGCGCTGACATCAGTTTTGCCAGGTCTGTGAGCTTTCCAAGTAGCAATCGACTCTTAAAATCGCGGATCTTGTCTGTGAGCGAGACGGTCTCTTTCTTGAGAATCGTCGAGCGTTTCCGGGCCCGCACTAA
>JAGWZD010000447.1 GCA_018968995.1 Bdellovibrionales bacterium | reverse complement strand
CAAATGGTCCAAGCAGAGTCCGATAGATCGCGTCGATCTTGCGCTCCCCCACTTTCTTGCTCTTCACGGCGAAAAATGGATGGAAGGTTCCGTCATTATGAGAACAGACGATCTCAAAAACGCCTTGATGAGAGAGCTTTAAGCTTAGTGCGTAAGGGAACCGCCTCCGTTTCAGGGCGAAGTTGTAAGGGGGAAAATGCTTCTTGATCTCCAGGCACTCAACCACAAGTGCCGCCAGCTCATGGGGGAAAAGGGTGAAGCTGATCTTCGCCACTCGATTTTTGAGCTCAATGTCTTTCCTACGCTTGAGATCCGGATGGAAATGCTGAGTCACTCGCTTCTTAATATCCAGACTCTTACCAACGTAGAGTAGCTCTCCCCGATCATCAAAGAAGGAGTATACCCCAATTGCATGCGGTAGCCCCTCGAAAGTCTCCCGATCTAAAGCGGGAGGCAGTGCGATTTTCTTTAAATCCAACAGCAGCTCAGCACCGGAAGATTTCTGCTGGAGGATTTTGAAGAGCTCAAGAGTCGCTTGGACATCCCCTAGAGCGCGATGGCGATCAGCGTTCGAGATCGAGAGGTCTTTGCACAGCTCACCTAATGAGTAGGATTTATGCCCTGGAAGGAGTTGTCGCGCGAGCCGGACCGTACAGAGTTTCTCCCGCTCGAATGAATACCCTAGTTCGGAGAATTCGTGTTTGATGAAGTTATAGTCGAAGAAAACATTGTGGGCAACGAACACGCGGCCCTCCGTCATTTCGACAATCTTCTTGGCGATCTCATAAAACTTCGGGGCGCGCTCCACCGCCTCATTGGTAATTCCCGTGAGTGCTGTGATGAAGTAAGGGATGCGCATTTCCGGATTAATGAGCGTGGAAAACTTCTCCACCACAACGTCTCCATCGACGTTGAGAATAGCAATCTCGATGATTTTCTGACCCTTACGGAAGGATCCGGTGGTTTCGATGTCGATGAGCGAGAATTTCGGAGGTGATTGCATAGATGCCTCTATCCGGAGTCTACCTATCTCACTCAAGGCCGCAAAGGGTTTCGATGTGTTTTCCCTTTAATGCATAAGCACCTGACCTACAAAGAGTCACTATGTTCAACCTTCGTTTAAGATGATTCATAAAAAATCTCAATCTACGAAGACCACAGAAACCAATCCCCCGGGTCAGAATTTCCCTTAAAACCATGAAACGTGTGCCTTATATTCAGCACATGGGGATGATTTGTTTCACAGAAACAACATGGAATAAGTCCGAAATCCAGAATTGTTATGGGATATTTGAATGATCACCAGAGATGACCTTTCAAATATCCTCATTTATTTAAAGACCTATCGCCTCAATCACGAGCCTGGCAGTCTCCGCACCCGAAAAATTCTGCTGGCCGGTAATCAGATTACCGTCTCTGATCGCAAACTCTCTCCAGGGGCCTGCCTGGAGATAATTTGCGCCGAGTTTTTTTAGCTCGTCCTCAATCCTCCATGGCATGACGTGTTTTGTTTTTGGAAGAGCACCCATACTCCAAACTGCTTGGTCAGCGAAGT
>JAGWZD010000446.1 GCA_018968995.1 Bdellovibrionales bacterium | reverse complement strand
CATAGCCCTCAGTAGACTTACGAGTGAAAGTCCGCAGATACTTAATGATCGCACTCATCTTATCCACGCCTACGACGATCTGCTTCAAGTGAGAGTCCACTTGAACTTTTTTTGAAGAATCCGCTGATGTTAATGGAGCCACTTCCACTTGAAGCTCTTGCGCATAACCGCGTATCGCTTGAAGCGGCTGATTCAACTCGTGTGCTATACCTGCAGCTAGTTCTCCTAAAGCGGCCATCTTCCCTGCTTGCACCAGGGTTTCTTGCATCACTTTGAGCTCAGTATTATTTCGCTCTAACTGAATAAATGCATTTCGGAGCTCAGCATGTTTGGTAATGAGTTCGCGCTCCATCTGCTTTTTCGCAGTCACGTCACGCAGAATAAGAAGAGTAAAGCTTCTCAATTCAGGACCGGATACTGCGCGAACCGTCAGATCTACAAGACGAACGTAGCCATCTTTACGGATGATCGCGACATCCTCGTAAGTGCCGGGAACATACAGCATTTCACTCGAGAAGCTTTTAGAGCGAACAGGAACATGGCTTGAGCCCGCCTGAGGCTCTAGAATAAAGACGTCTTCTCCCTCAATCTCTTGTCTGAGATAGCCAGTTAGTTCCTCTAAAGCGCGATTTGCTGCTTCAATGCGCCCCTGTACAACGGTACAGATCGCGTCCGAAGCATGATCGAAGACCATTTCATAGCGCTGTGCTGCAGCCAGTTGGGCCGATGGAGAAAGCTGAAGGACTTTAGCGGTAGGCATTCAGAAATGACCCCGCTTTCTCCATGCTTTCATTGAAATTTTTTTCTACTTCCTCGATATCGCGCTCGTTCAGACCTAGGTTTGAAAGCATATCGGTCGTAATTTTTCCGTCAGAGAAATCGCCCGACTTACCCACCTTGTTTTTGACGACCAGTTGATTCGCGAGTCTCACCATGTGAATCACAGGCTTTGCTGAGGCGAGTACGGTATCCATTTTGGTGACATCTTGGTGATGGTACCGAATCGCCATCCGAATCACCTGAGGAAGCCCCCACTTCGTCGCGATGACCTCGCCCAAGTAGGAATGTCCGGGGAGGTCCCACTCTTTTTCAACTTCACTAAACGAGCAACGACGATCCTCGGCCGTTTTCACAATCTGGCTCAACCGATCTGGGTCGATTTCGTGAAGAACGAGTTTTCCGATGTCGTGAAGCAATCCGCAAGTAAACGCCTCTTCTGGGCGGGGATGTTTCAACTTCTTTGCCAAGACTTCTGAGCAAACTCCGGTAGCCAGAGCATGACGCCAGAAATCGAGCATCGACATTCCGGTGTTTCCTAGCTTGGAGAACATTGAAAACACCGAAAGACTCAGAACAAGCTGGGCAATGGTGTTGAATCCTAAAAACGCTAACGCTCGCTGGACATCGGTGACTCCACCAGGAATAGCGTAATAACCGGAATTCACCAGACGAAGGACTTTGGCCGTCAGAACCTGATCTTTTTTTAAAACCTGCGCAATATCAGCGCTCGAGGAATTCGGATCATTGATCAGCTCGTTGACCCGAACAGCCACCAAAGGCAGCGT
>JAGWZD010000445.1 GCA_018968995.1 Bdellovibrionales bacterium | reverse complement strand
TTGGTTTCAACACTGGCGCCAATCTGGGTCAAACGTTCGCTCACCTGCTTTTCGAGCGTCTGGAACTTGAGTTCAAGAGCTTGGGTGCTCATCTGAAGTCCGTTTTGGAGCTCTGAGCGGTTTCGAGACAAGGCGGCTTCTAAACGCTCGGTGTTTTCCTGTGAACCCTTGGTGAGGCGATCCTGGAGCGCCTCTCGGGTTTCGAGTGCTGCCTTGGAGATGCGATCAGAAATGTCCAGAAGAGGGCGATTCAATGAAGACTGCAATCGGTTGTCGAATTCCGGCCCCATCCAGTGGTCGAAGCGGTCTTTCAGACCATTTTTCAAGGATCTAAGAAAGTATAAGATCAGGAATCCTGTGGCCAGTATGCCCACAAAGATCACTAAAAAAAGCGGGTTTTCGGAAGTCATAAAATGGGGTTAGCACAGGCTTTAGGATTCGGCTACGAAGCTGACAAACCGCCTCAATCGAGGTAGGACTAGGGTCATGAACAGCACGATTCAAAGGCCCAAACTACCGGGGCTTTCAAACGGCGAGAGTATTCGGCTTTTTAAGAATCCGATTCTTGAAAGTCTGACCCATGTTCATCCTTTAGTACCCCTGTTGATTTGGGGGCCGTTTGTGACGTTGTTATTCGTCTGGTCTGCACAAGGACCGTTAGAGTGGAGTTCAAGTGTGGGGTTGGCGTTCGTGGGGCTTTTTGTTTGGACGCTATCGGAGTATCTTCTACATCGATATGTTTTCCATTTTAGCCCTCGGAGTGCTTTTCAAGAGCGCATTGCGTACCTGATTCACGGCATCCATCATGATCAACCCGAGGACGCGACTCGTTTGGTAATGCCTCCCGCGGCTGGTGTAATTCTCGCTTCGATTTTGTTTGTATTTTTTCGTTTGATCCTGGGGCCGGATTGGGTGCTGCCCTTTTTTGGCGGATTTCTGATCGGTTACCTTTGTTATGACTATACCCACTATGCCATTCATCATTTTTCGATGAGTTCCTCAGTGGGCCGTTATCTGAAAAATCACCACATGAAGCACCACTTTATGACTCACGGAGCGCGTTGGGGAGTGAGTTCACCACTATGGGATCTTGTCTTTGGAACCATGGTTGAACCACGAGGACGTACGGATGCTTCGTAACGCCTTTACAGTTTTGCTTCTGGGGCTTTTTGTTTGGGTCTGCTTTCCGCTCATTACTCCAGTGGCAATGGGCGGGGTATTTGCGCTTTTGTTTTTCCCTTGGTTTGTAAAGCTAGAGAAGAAAAAAGTGCCCTCAGCGCTTGCCGCGGCCATTATTACTGCAGCATTTTCTGTTCTGGTTCTTCTCCCGATCTCAGTGTTGATCGTGACGGCTTTAAAGACTGGGGTCTATGAGTTTCGGGCCATTCAGCAGCAGTGGTCGGGTGTTTCAGCGCTCGGCCCTGGCTCTTTGGATGACGGCACATGGATGTCGCGACTTGGGAGACACCATTTTGTCGTGTCGGCTGTCGAGCGGCTTTCTAAATTTTTTCCGGTTAGCTCGGAGGAACTTCTCGCCACCACAATTGATGTCTTGAAAGTGGTTGG
>JAGWZD010000043.1 GCA_018968995.1 Bdellovibrionales bacterium | reverse complement strand
CTCCCGGCATGCTGGCAAGTCACTACGCTCCTCAGAAACCCCTTGTTTTAGGCGCCAGTCGAGACTTCTCCAGTTATCAGTCCCAAGATGGAGCCCGGCATCGATGGGGAGTATTGTACTTCGACCCTTCCTCTTTGAAATTTTTTGGCCACCTTGCAGGCAACAACCGAGATCTTCTATCACCCATCGGAGACTGGTCGGAATCGGCACGCAGGCTTTTCAGCTCGCTCCGAAAATTAGATGAGGACTCCACGATTGATCGAATTTTTGCCGAAGATCCCAGCAAAACCAGCCTCGACGGCCGCGATACCGGGGTGGCCGCCGCGATTCTCGACAGACTCACTCGCGCCGCGGCAAAATCTTAGTCGCTGAAGCTCTCAAACCAGCGCAACGGAGAGTCTCCTCGCCCACGAGTACGGACCACAAAAAGCCCTTCACGAGAGATTGAAATTTCTGTCGTCACCTGCCGTCCGCGAACCACGTTCATTTGGACCCGAAGTCGGTCGACTTCCCAGCTCAGATTTTCTAAAAAATCCAAACTGCTCCAACCATCCTCTGATTGGTAGTCTTGCGCAGGTATTCCCTCATGACTGATGGCATGAGCCTCCAGAAACGCTAGGCTAGACCACAAGAATAAAAGCCCCACAGCACTCGGCTCTCTGCCGTCACGAGTTTCGGCCATATGCGCCACCAGCTCACTCTCAAAGCCGGGCTTCCAATTCACAAGTTCAAGATCGCAGTTAAGCCCCTGCTTCAGGAGCTCAAGCGCCGAGGTGCTTGGCATCCCTCAGCGAGATGCAAAATCCACGCAACAGGCGGTGCAGCATCAGGTGTGCGAGATCAGGCCTGTGGAGCAGCATTTCGATGCGATCGCATTCGAATGTACTCGATGACCGCCGGAAGCACCGACAAAACGATGATCGTTAAAATGACCCACTGAAAGTTGCGCTTTACGGTCGGAATATTTCCGAACCAATACCCAGCCGAAATAAATCCGGCCACCCAAACTACTCCACCGAAAATATTGTAGATCAAGAAATGGCGAAACGACATTGAGCCCAAGCCCGCCACAAAAGGGGCAAAAGTGCGAACAATGGGTATGAACCGAGCGAAGACGATCGTCTTTCCTCCATAACGCGCATAAAACTGACGAGTCTTCTCAATATGATCCCGACGAATGAACCGAGAGCCTTTCTCAGAATACAACAAAAGTTTCGCACCGAGCCGGGCACCGATCCAGTAATTCAGATTATCCCCGAGGATGGCCGCGGCGATCAGCAAGAGCACCATGCCTGAGAAACTCAAGGGATAGCCTGCCCCATTCTGAGACAAAGCCACCAAAGCTCCTGTTGCAAAAAGCAAAGAATCTCCTGGGAGAAAAGGTGTCACGACCAGGCCCGTCTCACAAAAAATTACTAAAAATAACAAGACATAAATATACGGCCCCAGCTGAGCGGCCCATTCGGCTAGGTGCAAGTCTAGCCGCATAAAAATATCTACAAACTGTTGAAGAAGTTCCATGAGGCTCTGTAGTCTAATGAATTGCCTTTGTTTGCAACTACTCTAGGAGATTAGCCCCTTGGCTTGAGAATATACCCGGCACCGTAGAGAGTTCGAATCGAGTAAGTGCTGCCAGACAGCTTTTTTCTGAGAAACGAAACATGGGTATCCACGGTCCTTGCGGTAACCACTGCGTCTTTCCAAATATCTTTGAGAATTTTGTCTCGCGATAAAATTTCGTCCCGATGCTGGGCGAAGTACTCTAGTAGACGAAACTCCAGGGCACTGAGCGCCAGAGGCATCCCGCTCACCTGAGCTTCCATTTTAGCTCGATCAATCAATAAGTTCCCTAAAGTCACCGAATTTTTAGTTAAACTTCTCTCGTCAAGCCTGCGAATCTTTGACTCAATACGAGCGATGACTTCATCAAAAGAAAAAGGCTTACACAGGTAATCGTCCGCCCCTTTCCGATACGCCGTGATGCGAGTTTCCTGGCTATCATTTCCAGTCATCACAATGATGGGAATATCTCGCGTGCGCTCACGATTGCGAAGCGACGAACACACGTCGAGACCACTGCGACGAGGCAGACGAATATCAAGCATCACCAAATCCGGAAGAGCTTCTATGGCTAATTGAATAGCCGTCTCCCCGTCCGCAGCCTGAAGAACGTCGAACCTCTCTGAGAGAAGCTCTGACAAAATCTCAGCGTGCGCCAGTTCGTCGTCTACAATAAGAATTTTGCGACGCGGCTCAACCGACATCGAAGGATCTCCCGAGGACAGTCCTCTCTTAGGTGCTAATTCAGTGCTGCGGAGGGGATCTTTCATACGTACTACTGACCCTCATCCTCTAGTTTGCTGAAAAACAAAGAAAACAACAAAAAGAAAACCCCGTGTCTCCAACTCATGGAAACACGGGGTCTTTTATTTAAAATCTAAACCCTGTCTACCTCGACACAGAGGCTCAGCAGACAGAACTCTCAGATGAGGTCTTAGTAACGACCGCGACCGCCGCCACCGCCGCCACCGCCGCCACCGCCGAATCCACCGCGACCGCCGCGTCCACCGCCGCCGCCGAATCCACCGCGACCGCCGCCGCCACCACCGCCACCTTCACGAGGGGCCATCGGACGAGCTTCGTTCACAGTCATGGTACGGCCATCGTAGTCGGCGCCATGAAACTTGGTGATTGCGCTCTGCGCTTCTTCGTCAGTGGACATTTCAACGAAGCCAAAGCCTTTGCTTCGACCTGTCTCACGATCCGTGATGATTTTTGCGGATTCCACTTTTCCACATTGAGAAAACGCATCGACTAGCGCCTGTTCCGTAGCTCCGTACGGAAGATTACCGACATACAACTTCTTACCCATGGGACCTCCTCAGTCTGGGACAATACTTGCGACCTCAGAGGCTGGGCACCGCGCCCGGAATCTCAAAGACTTCGCAGCTTACGCGGCGACTTGTAGCACAGACCCCCGAGCAAGCATAGAGAAAATTCCTGACTGAAAAAGTTTGTTAAGATTTGGATCTTCTTGAAAAATGCCGCTGGGGTGGCCACCCACAACCGATCCGGCTGTTTAAAGATGGTGCGAGCGGCAGGGATTGAACCTGCGACCCCCGCCGTGTGAAGGCGATGCTCTCCCGCTGAGCTACGCTCGCATCCGAAACTGGAGCGAAGGTCATAAACGTCGCCCTCCTGCATTGTCAACGGTCGAGTGCTTCCCGTACACTGTCGGGCCATACCCATGTCTCAAAAATCCTCTGCCTTTTCCCCCCTCCTGATCGAAGCCGGCTTGGCCATGGCCTACGAAACCTGGGTTGGCCCCACCTATCTCAGCACCTGGGCTGGCACCTTAGGCGTCGAACGAAATCAGCTGGCTTGGCTCACTGCTCTTCCCATTCTGGGCTCATTGGGTCAGGCCGTAGGGGTTCTACTCTTTCTTCGTTTAGCGAAAAATATTTCACTCAAGCACCTCTGCCTGACGCTGACTCTGTTCGCCCGATCTCTTTGGCTCATTCCTTTGGTGGCTGCCTGGAGCGGATCAAAAATCACTGCGGAAAGCGTGGGCATGATTGGAGTGCTAGCCGCTGCAAGCTCGGCAATCGGACTCACAAGCACGTCGTTTTGGATGGCTTGGATGAGAACTCTTGTTCCAGCTCATCAAGAAGGCTGGTTCTGGGGCGGCCGAAATCACTGGTCTACTATCGGAGTTCTTTGCGCTCATTTCTTTTCGGCAGTCTGGCTCAAAGCAAATGCAGGAGCCACGGCCTTTGAAGTCCTCTTGCTCCTCGCACTTTTGTCAGCTTTGGGATCCCTTTGGCTGCTCTCGCGTCTGCCGGCAGCAACGAAGTCAAACACCCCAGAGGTGTTTCGCTTTGAGTTTAAAAGACTTCAGGAACCCCAATTCAAGGAGCTACTCCTTTTTGCAGGCCTTTTTCATGGCGCCATGACTCTGGCAGGCCCTTACTTTCCCTACTACTTCACTCGAGAACTGGGGCTTAATGGCTCTCATGTCGCTTTTTGGTCCATCATGGCTCAACTAGGAATGTGGCTGACGTCGAGCTTCTGGGGAAGACAACTTGACCTCAATGGTGGACTGGCCTTTCGAGTCCTGGGTAAGCCTCTTTCTGTTCTCAAACTCGGAACAATCCTGATGTCTCTTTCTCCTCTGCCTTACATCATCTCGAACCCTCCAGTGATTCAATGGGTCGGACCAGCAGAATACTTTATCAACGGTGTAGCCTCAGCCGCGTACGCGATTGCTTTGAATACGCTGATCTTTCAGCGAACGCGCGGCAATGCCTTCATGAGTATGACTCTGTTTTCTGCGATCACAGCAATTCAAGGAATTTTGGGTGCTTCCACAGCGTTATTGGGTTCAAAGATTCTGGATTCATTCTCTTCGACTGGATTTCAGGCCTTATGGGTGATTGCCGCTGCATCACGACTGGGGGTTGTTGTATTTTTCTGTCCGAAGCTCGCTCTTCCTTCATCCGCTTCCTCGGACGGATCGCAACCACTGTCCAACAGTGCTTCCGATCTCGCGCATGAGCTGAAATGAACCCGGCTGCACATGGTCACCAGCAGTCCTCTTAAATTCAGTCCGTGCAGACGACCTTTGAATCGACTCTCTTAAACTCTTGCTCGCCGCTTTGGGGATAAAGGAATCATTCTCAGCCTCGATCCACAGTACCGATTGCTCGGGTCGAAAATGAGACGCCTCGTCTTCGGGCTCGGGTAATCCACTCCAGTACCACGCTGCGGAAGCCAAAACACGAGAACTGACCCGAGCTGGCAAGTCCCATCCTCCAAAAGTTTTCCGAAGCCCTCGCTCCAGCTGAAGCTGCAAGACATCAGGAACATTCCCGAAACCATGAACCAGCACGACCTGCGATACCCTGGGCGACCGAGATGCCGCTATCGTCATCAAGGGTGCGCCCAAGCTAGCCCCCAACCCAATGATTCCAGGTTCTACTCGTTGATCCTGAGTAAGTAATTCCGCTAAGACGCCCATGCCTTCGATCGCATCTCGAAGCATACCGACGACTTCCGGATATAAAAAAAGACTCTGAGGAAATCTAAACCGCCTGTCATGATTAAAGGGATAATCAAAGCTTGCTAAGATCACCTCTCGACCCAACTCTAAATGCTCTACCTCGTCGATGACTCGTGCGGCATTTTGAAATCCTCCAAAAACCATCACGGCTGGCTTTGTGGATCGTAATTTTTTAGTTTCCGAATCCAAAGGAAAACGAACTCGAGCCCAAAGAATCTTGCCCGAGGCCAAAGGAAGCTTCAGCTGCTCTTCATAGCTTTGTGACCATGCCTGCTTGCTGGGCCCGAGAGCAAAACCGAGCAGGAGTATACCCCACTGTAACCCCTCTCGTTTCAGCGCTGAGAAGCCCCTTCGTTTGCCAGCTCGATGTTCCACCATTTCAGAAGGTCTTTTCGGCCATTGCGTTGTCCGAGCAGAAAACACGCCTTAACATAGGCACATTCCGGAGTCATCGCGCCAGACCAAAGACAACCTGCCATGAGCATCTCTTTACCCGCACGGTACTCGCTGCCTGTTATCCCCACCCCTTCAGTGACCACCATCACTGGAATCTGACGCCTCTTTGCCTCTAAGAGCAGCTCATGAAAGTCGGCTTGGTGGGTAGGAGCGGTACCTGATGGAAAGGCCACCAAGACCAGGCCCTCGAGACGAGGCAAAAGTTGCTGAACCGCTGCCGATGGAAACCCGGGGGTCAAATGCAGCATCAACACCTTCGAGCTAAATCGAGCGTCCAACTGAGGCCGAGCCCCCTTAACTGTTGAGCGACGAAGTCTGGTGTTTGCCGCGCTATAGACTTGAATCGCTGTACCCACCCGTGCCAGAGCTGGCGCCTTCGGACTTTCGAACCCCGCAAAATCCACGGCACTGCGCTTCCGCGCTCGATTTCCCTGAAAGAGGATTTCATTAAAAAACACACTGACTTGGTTTAAAGGTCGCTGAGCTTGCCTGGACCCAAAGGCGGCTAGCTCCACGGCAGAAATCAAATTTCTACGGGCATCGGAACGAATCGCCGCAAGAGGCCTTTGGGCACCCGTTAGCACTACAGGAACTCGACAGGGCCTGAGCAGAAACGACAAAGCACTCGCCGTATAGGCAAGAGTGTCGGTTCCATGAAGAACGACAACTCCGTCATAAGAGTCCCAATGCTCGCGGATGGTACTGGCTATAGCAACCCAGTCGGGTGGGCCCAGGTGAGCACTGTCGCGATTCATCACAATTTTTACCTGGCACTGGGCAATCTGGGGTAGCTCGGGAACCCGCTTCAGAAGCCGCTTCTCGAGCTGTTTGGGACTTAATTCGGGGACAGAAAGCGTATCGGCATCCATTCCGAAGGTGCCGCCGGTATACAGAACAAGGATCTTGGCCTTTTTGGCTAACATGAACCCCAGGTTACTGATTGAAGAGCCTCTGGGCAAGTCGTGGGAAAATTTGCTAAGAGTACTCCCATGAGATTCCAATTCACGTCAAAAAAGCCCACTAAAAAGTCCACCGGACCTTTATCTTCATCAAACGAAATGATTATCGCCCCGCTGAGCGCGATAAAGAAGCCGCTATCTGCTTTAAGCTCGCGAAGATCTATGCTTCCTGCAGAGGTCGAGGCTCAGTGGAATAAAAAACAAAAGAAGCTCGCTCAAGACCTTGAGAAAAAGGGCTCGCGAACTGCTGAAGTAGCATTAGCGGATGGAACATCGATTCTACTTATTTTTCTGGGTGAGGGTCTCAGCACCTATGAACTTCATACCCAACTACGAAAACAGTTTGAAGGCTGCCTCAGCTCGTATGGAAAAGGTGAAAACGAATTCTCGGTCGATCTCACGATTTCGATGCTTTCCTCAAAGGCTCAGGGCGCCACATTAAAAGCCATTACCGCTTTAGCGGAAATATCCTGCTGGGAGCCCACGAAATTCGGCAAAGCAGGTGAAAAACAACAATCGGAGAGAAAAAAGCATCAGAAACCTTATTTGATTGAGGTCGCCTGCTCTCTCACCCCCACCGCTTTTCGTGATGCGATTGAGCAGGGTCAAGCTCTGGGAGAAGCCAACAATTCGGTACGAACTCTAGCAGACCTTCCTGCGAACGAACTGAACCCAGCCAGCTATCAAGAGCACGCCCGCGATTTCGCTAAAAGCCATGGTTTAACTTACGAATTTTGGAACATTGCTGAGCTCACTAAGCGAAAGGCCGGAGCTTTTTTGGCTGTGAATCGAGCCGATCCTCACAGCAAAGCGGGCATCGCTGTTCTGAAGTATCGCCCAAAAAAGTCCACCAAAAAAAACCCCGTTTTGGCTCTCGTTGGCAAGGGCCTTTGCTTCGATACGGGTGGATATAATGTCAAAACCGGCAACTACATGCTGGGCATGCATGGAGACATGACTGGATCCGCCCTGGCCCTTTCCCTTTGCGGCTATTTCGCAAAAATAAATGCCCCTTTCGAGGTTCACGCCTACCTGGCACTTGCAGAAAATTTGATCTCACCGACAGCTTATAAACCCAATGAAGTGGTCATTGCTAGCGATGGCACCTCGATTGAGGTGGTCGATACTGATGCCGAAGGCCGAATGGTATTATCAGACACTCTAGCCTTTGTTCGTAAGACTAAACCGACCCTTTGTATTGATTATGCGACTCTGACGGGCGCTGCGATTCGTTCACTAGACACTCGTCGTGGGGCAGTTTTCTCGAATAGAGAGAAATTAGCCCAACTAGCCGTCCAAGCAGGAGACGAATCCGGCGAGCGAACGTGGAACTTTCCAATCGGTCAAGACTACCGCGAGATGCTGAAGTCGAAGATCGCTGATATTCAGCAATGCGCCTCTGTGAATAATGCGGATCACATCTACGCCGCGACATTTCTGTCGCACTTTATTGGTGATGAAACGCCTTGGGTTCATTTGGATCTAGTTCCAGCTGACAACAAGGGAGGGCTAGGTCTCGTGAGTACGGATACCACTGGTTTTGGTGTGTTCTGGACCGCCCAACTCGTAGACGAAGCCCTTCGAATGGCTGCTAAAGAGGCGCCGAAAGGAAAAAGACAATGAGCTCAAAACAGTTTCAAATCTTGAAGGTACTGTTCTGGGCAGCGCTTGGAATAACGGTGATCGGACTCTTAGGCTCGATCACGGATAAGGTGATTCAAGTGAAAAACGCCACCCGCACGGAACAGACGCCAGACCGTCCGATTGCTGTTCCAGCAGAGCCGAAAACCGACACTCAAAGATAATTATCTGTCGTTCACCATTTGAAGCCCAGTACCCTGACCACTTGGAGACTGCAGCTCGATCGAGTCCACAAGAACGTTGATACTCTCGTCAATCAGGGGCCCATCGATTTCTTTAATTCGGGCCTCGCGATCTTTTTTGGCAGACTGCTGAGCTACCGCCTTGCGTCCTTGTTCTTTTTCTTTTTCACGAGCCGATCTTTTTCGAAGCTCTGAAAGGCGAACGACTCCCTTATTCTTCGAGGCCTCTTCTAGGTCATGTTTGATCTCAGTGAATCGCGCACTCTTCGCCACCCGTTCACGGGAACGAGCCGTGAGCACCGGAATCAGCTTAGAATCCACCGGATTCCAATGAAGCTCGGCTTTTGAGCTATTGGCCTCTGCCGAAAGAAAAGGCTCAGTTCTATCAGGCGGTAAAGAATAGTCCGAAAACTTCTCTCCCAGCTCATCAAAAGCATAGACCGATGGAAGTACGATATCGGAACTCACCCCGGCATGCTGAGTCGACATCCCTCCTGGAATAAAAAACATCCCCGTGGTCACTTTTAGCGCTCCGAGCCCTGGAGGCAAAGGAAGAACCGCTTGAACGGATCCCTTTCCGAAAGTGTGGTCCGACCCAACCACCCACGCACGACGGTAGTCCCGAAGCGCTCCGGCTAGAATCTCTGAGGCCGACGCGCTTCCCCGTGAAACCAAGACTACGAGTGGTCCAGTCCACGCTACGCCCGCGTCGGTATCCTCAAGCACTTGGCGAGGCTTATTCGACTCTTTGGTGGCCACAACGGCCCCCTTATGAATAAAGAGACCCGAAATTTTTACCGCCTCGGCGAGAAGACCCCCACCATTCCGAGTCAGATTGAGGACAATGCCGTTTGCCTTTTCACGTTTGGCTTCTTCCAGCAAGCGACGAACATCTGTGGAGGACGAACGAGCCCCTCCTCCATCGCCACCTATTGCAAACCGATCGCTGCCACCGCCGTAAAACGACGGTAGATCAATCACTCCCAACTTGTAGGTTTTATTACCCACCTGCTTGGTTTCATACGTGATCTTGGCTGCTTGATCCTTAATATCAATCTTCTGTCGAACAATGCTGACATCAAAGGTTTCTGTCTTCTCTCCTTGGCGTAAAATCGTCAGCTTGACGGTCGTGCCTTTTTTCCCACGAATCATCTTCACGACATCTCGAAGGTCCATGTCAATGACAGGAACGGGTTTCTGACCTTGTTGTGCCACAGCAATGATTTTATCTTTCGGCCGGAGTACCCCTAATTTTTCGGCTCCACCTCCAGGAATCGTATCTTCGATGACCGTAAAGCCGTCTTCCGACGAAAGCGAAGCACCAATACCTTCCAGGGAGAGCTCCATTCCGATTTGAAAGTCCTCCAACACATCCGCCGACATGTATGAAGTATGAGGATCTAACGCCAAGGCAAAGGCTTCCGAGAAATTATTAATTGGATTCTCGAGCTTTCGATCCCGAACTCGTTTGGTAATCAGCTCATAACGATGAATCAGCTGCTTTTTCGCCTCATCAAGCTTCATCTTGGTCAGCAGGTAATTACTGATCTGCCAATGTAACAGCCCTTTTAGAACGCTATTTTTCTCAACCAGGGTT
>JAGWZD010000444.1 GCA_018968995.1 Bdellovibrionales bacterium | reverse complement strand
CCGAAGTAGCGCAGCGACTACGAGCAGAATCCGGCACTAAGGCCTGGGGAAGCCTGTCGCTATGGATTCAGAATTTTTGGGAGGTCTCAAAAGTGGCTTCAGTCCCTCCGGGAGCCTTTCAACCTCCGCCTGACGTGAATTCTGAAGTGGTTTTACTCGTCTCTCGACAGTCTCCAAAGCTGGCTTCAATGCCAGTAAACAACTTGGAGGCCAGTCGATTATGGAATTCACTTCTGCGCGCGAGCTTTGCTCATCGCAGAAAGATGCTTCGAGCCGGACTAGCGGGACATCCTGAGTTCAGGAACGCTCTCGCGGAAGCCGGAATTGACCCCACACTGCGCGCAGAAGCGCTTAGCTGGGAGCAATGGGATTCGCTTTTCAGTACCCTTTGGAAGAGTCGTCTGAAATCGACTGAGCAGGGCTAACAGCTTACGAGGTGTATTTTATTATGATTGCAATTGTCGCCGGATCGACTGGACTAACGGGTAGAGCTTTGGTTGAGGCGCTTTCACGCGACCATCGTATTTCAAAAATTAGGACACTTGTTCGCAAGTCAGGCGCTTTGAGGTCATCAGACAAAATTGAAGAAATCGTTCTAAGCGCGGAGGAATTTCTTCACTTATCCGAAAACCCTGATCCGAAACTGTCCGGAGAATTTTACTTTTGTGCACTAGGAACCACTATCCGCAAAGCAGGATCGAGGTCTGAGTTCCGAAAAGTGGACTACACAGCGGTCACAGAGTTTTCAAAGCTCTGTCAGAATCGGGAGGGCAAAAGCCTTGCGGTGGTGACAGCAATCGGCTCCAACCCGCACGCTCCAAATTTCTACTCACGAGTCAAAGGTGAAGCTGAGCAAGTGATTCTCGCGCTGAACATTCCTCGAGTGGTGATTGCTCGTCCTGCCTTGTTGATCGGCGACAGAGCTGAGGTGCGGCCCGCTGAACGCGCGAGCATCCAGATATTCAGAGCCCTCGCTCCAGTGCTACCACGCCCATTAAAAAGTCTATTAGGGACTCCGGTTGAAGCCCTCGCGCGCCGATTGATCGATACAACGCTTGAAGCAAGTCCAGCTCGAGTGATCTTGAAAGCCTCGGACTTGATTTAGTTCTCAACAAAAAATACGCCAGATTCAGCGTAAGAGGTCTGCAGCGGCTCACTCGAGTTGTAACAGCTACCACTCACCCTCTGAAGATAGCCCACTCGAAAAACCAGATTCATCCCCATCGGTGGTGCTGGCACAATGACCTCAGAAAGAACCATTGCCCCTTTATAGAGACCGTTGTGTTGATAAAAAACATCCACCACGCCCTGGGCAGTGGCCTCACCTTGAGAATTAAACCAAGCTAAACTGGGGTTCGCCTTGAACTCTTCTCGATTGGCTCGAGTGTAACCGTAGTAGACTTTGGTCAGTTGCCCATGAATGATCTGGCTTCCTGCATCCGCCTCGACCAGGCCGTTGTAACAAGTGAAGGGATACGATGCGGCACTACTCAGCCGAAGACCCACACCCGCTTCCTCAGCGTGAGCTAAGCCCCCACTTAAGACAGAGAGACAAAACCCACCAACGGCAACCCA
>JAGWZD010000443.1 GCA_018968995.1 Bdellovibrionales bacterium | reverse complement strand
GGATCCGCCGGAACTGAAGTTGCGTACCTAATCCGTGCTCTCCTAGACCGTTTGGGGCTAACGAATCCGAAACACAAGCATAAGCTCCGGATTCTCTGTTCGAGTGCCTCGCTGCCAGATAAAGGCTCTGAGCTAGATCAAACCCTTGAGTATCTTTGGGGGTTTTTTGGAGCTGCAGGACTTAGTGAAACTGGTTCCCGTGAGGATTGGGCCGGGGCTATAGTCAAAGGTGATCAAAGACCCGCGGAGACAGTGAGTTTTCAAGGCAATTGTGATCAACTCATTCAGGCTGTGGGGAAGCTGCAGAATAGCCTAAAGATTTCACCTGCCTTAATTCCTGAGGCTGGTCAGTGGAGAGAAATAGCAGATGGATTGGGACTTTCAATAGTCGAGACGAGGCCAGAAGATATGGCTGCGCGCATTGTTGACTATGCAGGACGTCTACTCGAGGTTGGTTGCAGCGAGCAAGGCACTTCCCGGTCCACAGCGCTCACCGAAATTACCACTCGTGTATTCGGGGCACCCCGCAACGTTCAAGCAACAAAGTCACTAATTTGGCTTCGCTCGTGCAGCGACAACTGGCGTCTTTGGTTCCAAGTTGAGTATCCTAATTTGGCGACCCCTAGATTTAGAGTGCATACATTTATAAGGGCAATTGAAGGCTTGTTTGCTGCTCCACGAGCTGCTCCATCCAGTGCCACCAAAGAAGAGCGCGAAGAGACGCTCTTCGGAGACCTTTCTATTGAATCTGGTGAGAGATATGGTGCTGAGGTTGCAGGAATTAGATCGCGAAGAACGGACCTTCTCTACTGTGAATGCTGCGGCACCCTATTTTTCGGTGGCAAGCGCGGCCAAGCAAGTGGAGACCGTGTTGAATTGTTGCCTAATGACCCAGACGCAGAGGCTCTGCCAGAGCGGGCTAAGGTCAATCAAGTGGAGCAAAACTCAGCGAGGGATTACGCTCTCTTTATGCCTTCGGTAAGTCGATTTAAGCCTTTTGGCAACGAAGATCTAGAGCATGAGGAAGCTCAAGGTAAATGGATACAAGCTCAATATCACCCTAATACTGCAACCATAGACAGGATCATGCCTGACGCTGAGTGGTCGCCAAATTCGATACCGGGATGGCTTTACTATGTTTCTCCAGATAAGAGACATTTCCTAAGCGACAAAAGGAGAAACCAGACATCATGGAGCGACCCTTGCAGTGCGCTGCCGTTCCAGTGTCCTGCGTGCGGCATTTCATATAGAAAAACGAGGGGTCGTCCATCACCAATACGGGGCTTTAGAGTTGGTTTTGCTAAAACCACTCAATTGCTTGCCAGTGCTTTAATGACGGAACTTCAACGTAGTCGACCCAGCGAACGACTAGTCTCGTTTTCAGATAGCAGACAGGACGCAGCGAAAGCAGCCTTTGATCTCGAGAGTGGTCACCACGATGATGTCCGTAGAGAAGTCGTAGTTCGAAGTTTAGAGAAAATTGGTGCAGCATTCACAAATGCCACGAACTCTAAAGATGAACTCGAACGGCTAATGAAGCGCCAATCGGAGCTTAAAAAAAAGGACGATCTTACGG
>JAGWZD010000442.1 GCA_018968995.1 Bdellovibrionales bacterium | reverse complement strand
TCGGTGGTATTTCGGGACTCCCAAAAAATCTGTCGTGGAATCGATCAAGAGACCCGATGGGTGTACTTCAAGTAATCTTTTCTCATCATGAGCCGATACGACCAGAAATTCAGGAAGCGTTTTTCTCAGCGATGAATCGAGACGCAGGAGATCACGAGGATCGGCACGTGGTGGGGCACTTCTATCGTGAAGGGCGAGAAAGTATTTGGTCTGCAGTGGTTTCTTCCGAAGAGGGCGAAGACAATCACGCGATTGCGAAGAAGATTCGTAGAATCAAACAAGCCTTAGATAAGATGTTCAGTCAAACAGAGTGGGCGTCTCAATCTTTTGAAAGCACTATCAAGAACGAGATGGTTCGGTATGAGGAATCGATCGTTTTTGGTGAAGGTGCGGCTCCTGAAAAGCCGTTTTCCCTCAGTAAAGGCAGCAATCAGAACATTGAATTTATTACCGATGGTTATGGTGTTGCGACGAGTGTCATTCAGGTTCTAGGGGAAGTGGTAGATAGCCCAATAGTCGCCGGCGCTCTAAATGAGGGGCGCAGCCCCAGTACCCAGGCCGAAATTTTGGTATAGCCCCAATCTTGAAGAGTTTTAGCGGCTGAGATGAGGGTGCCCCCGGTGGTCATGATGTCATCTACGAGTACGATTCGCTGATGGACTGACACCAGATATTTTGAGTTGACCCTCCAGCGGTTTTCTCGAGTCCAGCGATCGAGTTGCTTCAGTGAAGCTTGGCGCGGAGAGTTTTCTCCTCTTGAAGGTTTGCAAATTTCTAGCAGGGGGAGCACGGGTAATCGTGTGCCATGGGTTAACTTTTTTGCAATTTTGAGTGAAGGATGATGGCCGAGATCCCATGAGCGGGAAAACATCTGCGGAATCGGAACCACTAGATCGGCGTTTCGGAGAGTCCAGTTTTGTTCCATTCTCCACGGACTTTGATCATGATCTTGAAAGAGGCATGAGTCGAGCGAGGCACTGGGTTGATTCTTCCAGCGAAGCAAAACGCGGTAGCTTCGGCCGGTCAGCCACCATCGGGCACGCAAACCCTGCAGGGGGGGCAAGGCCGGTAGCAGGGGAGATAGCCGAAGGCTAAGGCGGCATTCCAGACAAGGACTGGCTTGAAACGGAAGAAGATCGAGCTTGCAGGTGGAGCAGAAGTGAAAAGCCAGCATTGCCTGGCACCGAGCAAGAGGTGTTCCGTCTACCAGGTCGATCCGGGCATGAGCTTGCTGTCGAGATTTGCCCCTGTATTTTTGGTAATTGGAGTCGTTGACGAGCCTACGATATCGTACACCCAAATATTGCTCGACTGTGGGGTCACTCCGGAAACGGGTAAGTATCCTTCGAACGCGATGTACTGGTCGCTCACGTTAAATTCTGGCGCATAAGCGTCTTGGCCAGACGTTGTTGTAGATGTGATGGCCGTCTCAGTGAGACTCGATGAGCTTGAGACCCAGATGTTCATAGAGGAGGTGCGCGATCCGCCAGCTGTGAGTGGGCGATTTGAGGAGTAGGTAATTTGAGTTCCATCGCTGGAGTAGCGGGGTTGTCGACGATCGTAGCCTGCAGCCGTATCTG
>JAGWZD010000441.1 GCA_018968995.1 Bdellovibrionales bacterium | reverse complement strand
CGTTCTCACGTGGCCACGGGTTTTTCGTGTCAAAAGGCACTAAAAACGCAATGCCATCTTCGCTGACGTCAACTAATTGAAGCTGTCGGATCTGAGAGTTTCCGGTAACGCAGTACACGCCCAGAAGATTTTGAAAGATAATGCGCTCGGTTTTTCGGCGCTTCTCATCCAGCTTTTGCGAACGTACTTGGTTGAAATCAATGACATTTATTTCAGTGCTGGTGTTGTCATCCTGACCGGAACCGTTCGGCTTCCCTGCTAGCTTCATTGGAACTTCCTCCAAAGAGCTTTTCGGTAGCAAACCCTGGCCCCTTGAAGGATTTCTCAGGGCAGAAACCGCTCTATTCGTGTAGATCCGCTAAAGCGTCAAGAAGTTGAACAAAGCTCACAAAAGCACGATATCCGGGAGAGTAGGGTTCGCTAATGCGTGCTCCCGCTACTCGAGGGCCAGACTCCTCAGATTGCAGAATGCGCGCAATCTCAACTCGGAGCGGCACATGGAGTGTTTGATTGAGGTAGAGTGAGATATCCAGAGATTCGCCTACATGTACGGATGCGAGTTCTCCAGTCGACCCCTCTGGATCGAGAAGAAAACCAATTCCAAGATCACTCAGGTCGCGAACTGGAAGGCGATAGGGCACTTTGTCCGGAATCACCACGAAAACCGAAAAGCTTTCTAGAATCGGCCGCCGACGACTTTTGCGCCTTTCAAGAGGGTTTTGCATTATGAATTGTCCTCAGTTGGAGCTGATTCAGAAAAGTTGAGGCGCCTGGGCATACCCTCGCCAGATTCATTCAATTGTCGGCTTTCAGTAATCTTCGATTCAAGACTACTCAGGGACTCTTGCGCAGCTTTCTGTTTTTCGGCGAGCTGAGTTTGGAATTCTTGAACATCATTGGGCCGAATTAACACTCCAGAGTGCTGCTGCACATGAAGCTGACTAATTTTTTCAGATACTGTCCGAATCAGCTGATAAAGACCCCAGTGAAAAAACTCTTTGCGATTGATAGATTCTGCCCACCCCGAGAAGCCTTGCTCGAGCTGGGTTTGAGAGCCCGTCCATTTTTCGTGGAATTCATTCCATTTTTTCTCGGCGTTCTTGCTGGGTTTGCCGCCAAACTGTTTTTTGTACTCATCGATTGTAGCACTCAGCTGCGACGTTAATTTTTGCAGAATGTCTCCTAATTCGACGAGTTCCTCCTGAGATCGTGAGCGAAGTCGATCATGAAAGTCTTTTAGACGCTTTGAGTAGGACTCATCCCTTTCTCCACCCAGAAAATAAGTCTTCTGTAGAAAAAGCCTACGGGGACCTTGCACTTCCGACTCGGTCGGCAGCATTTCACTGCGACTGGGCAGTGTCGAGAGAACCGACTCCACAAGCTGAGGTTGTGAGTTTGCGTCGGCTTCAGTGATGTAGATGCGATATTCGCCTTGCGGAAGAGGCCGTCCGTCTGCCTGTCGAAGGGATGGAAACGAGGCCAATTTATTGTTCATATCCGCTGAGCTTTTAATCACAAGACTGGTCTGACTGATCAGCGTCTCTGGAACCCCCACCAGAGTCAGGTCAAATTTGGCGCCATTGG
>JAGWZD010000440.1 GCA_018968995.1 Bdellovibrionales bacterium | reverse complement strand
ACCGTGATCAGCATGACCGCAGACTCTGTGACTCTTGATGCAAACCATCCGCTTGCTGGGGTTGACCTTACTTTTGAGGTCGAAATTACCGCCATGCGAGATGCCACGAAAGAAGAATTAGCTCACGGCCACGCACATGGCCCCGATGGTCATCATCACCACTAATCCCTAGCTCGTTGCACTGGTGACAAGATTGCACCCCTTGGTTTCCCATGCGGAACCAAGGGGTTTTTTTTTCTAAGCGCCGCTTCGTCTATCAGATTTTGCCATTCCTCACGCTTTGGATGAGCCTACTGGCCCCTCGCAGTGCGCTGGCGCAGATTCCCGGACTCGGTATGGGCTGGTTACTGAACCCAGAGGGCTCCAGGCTGTTTCCGCAAGCAGTCATCTATCCCCGACACCCCGGAAAGCCAGATCTTCGCTGGAAAGCATTCGACTGGAACTTTCGCGAGATGCACGTGGGGCCCGCCACCTACCGATTATTTTTTTATGACGTGTCGGAACACCCCTCCGACCCGCTTCCGTATTGGACCGCAGAGTACGCGGCGCCGATCATCGAACTGCAAATTCGCGAATTAGCACGAGACTTCCGTTTCTGGCCAAAAGACCGATTCTCCTACCTTCTATTCAGTTCCTACCGTGAGTTTCAGCAAGCGAACGTCTTCTTTATTGAAGAAGGAGTTCAAGGAGTCACCTCCACCCAAGAGCCGACCATGGCGATTCCCTACTGGGGCGAACGCGAGACCTTTCGACACATCAGCCATCACGAGCTCGTCCATCAGTTTCAAGTGCAAAAAATCGGCGAATACTCCAAGGAGCTAGGCGACTCCCCCGAGTACCTGATCCCACTTTGGTTCATCGAAGGGATGGCAGAGTACTATAGTCTCAGAGGCGTCGATGCTGAGGCTCGAACCATGCTCCGTGACCTCTGGTTTCATGCTGACGACGAAGAGTCACAATCGAAGCTGCTAGACTTCTTTGACCCGGGACCACTCGATTTCCAACACGTTTACAAGCTCGGCCAGCTCAAGAACGCTTTTCTAGAAGAGCGATTTGGAAAAGGAACTATTCAGCGGGTCTTAGAAGAGGCCTCGCAACATCTCGGTACAAAGAAATCTCCCACTTTCTCATCAGTAGTCACGTCGATCACAGAAAAAAAGGCTGATGAAGTGAGTAAACAGTGGGCCGATTATTTTAAGACAAAAATCGTTCAAGGTTTCGACAAAGCCAGTGATTTAGGCCTCTTTCAATCGATACCTGGAATCACAGACACCATTGATCACTATGCCATCTCACCCCGTGGCAAATGGCTACTCACTCGAGAAGTCGATCCGCTCACTGGTGGGGTTTCGATTCAGATGGGCTCAATGGAAGGACCCTACCGGAAAAATGAGATTATCCACGACAGGCAAGACTCTGCTGTTAGTCTGTATTTTTTTCAGGTTCCAAGCCTAGCGATCTCTGACAATCAGTTAGCATTCATGGCTCTCACGGCCAGGGGTCCTGAGCTTGAGTTGCGCTCAATCCTTCCTGACGGAAGCACCACAAATCAATCCCGAGTTCAGCTTCATCAAAAGGGACTGACGCA
>JAGWZD010000439.1 GCA_018968995.1 Bdellovibrionales bacterium | reverse complement strand
TGGTCGCAGACGAGGGAGATGAAGAAGCGGAGCTTGGTGATCTGAATGGCGATAGGCTGGATGTCTACGCCGTAAAGGCAGTTTTCAATTAGGTAGAGTTTGCGGCCATAGTCATCGTTGTTGTCAGCGAAGGTGTGCTCAAGCTCTTCGCGCATAGGTGCCGAATCGAGCTTGGCAAGTTGAGTCTGTTTCCATCTGTCGTTACCAGGATCAAGCTTGCCGAGGATATAGACGAGCTTGTGGAGGACCCCCATGGGAAAGGCGCCAGAGCCACAGGCAGGATCGAGGATTTTCAAGGCGTCAATCGCAGTAATAAGAGTGTCGACTTCGGCGGGGCTGAAAGCGTGCTCTTGCTCTGTGTAGGCGAAAAGAATGTCCAACTTGCATCGGGTGTCGGACCGCTCCATTTGGGCCTTTTCGACAAGGACATTAGTTAGGTGGGCTTTGAGGGACTCGTCCACCATGTAGTCAACGATGGGACGTGGGGTGTAGAAAGAGCCGGTCTGTTTCCGGGCAGTAGTCTTGGTCTCCTCGTTGTAGGAAGCTAGGAGGTTTTCGAAGACTTTCCCTAAGAGTTCTGGGTCGAGGGCTACCTCTTCGTCGATCGGAGTATTTTCAACTATTGTGAACTTGTAACGATTTAGAATGTTGATTAAACCCGTGACGCGTTCCGTTTTTCGCTTTTTGTCGTCGTAGACATCTGAGAGATCAGCCACTTCCCCGCTATCGAAAAAGAGACGATCCGGAACATGCGGACGCTTTTTTGGATTTCGCGAGAAGCCGTCTAAGTAGAGCTTCTTGTCAGTACCGTCCTCCGTTCGGTCGAGGCACTCAAATAGACCTCCATTAAGAAAAGGAATATCAGCAAAATGTGCTAGAGCAGCTTCGGGGTCATCTTTAAATAAAGACTCATATCGATAGAGGTTATTAACGTCGTAGGTAGAGCGATTCTTCTGAAACCCCTCGTCCTTGGCAAAAGCGCGATATGGATTGCCATTACTATCCTTGCCCATTCGCTGATTAAGCGTCGCAAAGAAAAGATTTTGCAAAATGGCTAGATAGTAGGTCGAACTGGCTTCACTTTCCGGATCAAACCCCTTTAGAATGTTTTCAAGATAATTGACACGGAAAAGCTTATCAGGGATGAGGCTTTTTTCCTTTAGGAACCAGCAGAAGATAAGACGTGTAAGGAGTCGAATCAGGCTGGTGGCGCGAAGTTTCTCGTCATTCGACTCAAGATCTGCCGGAAAACGAACCTGTGGAAGAGCCCAAAAATACCAGTTGGATAGCTCGCGGTAAAACCGCTTGTTGAGAGTTGAGATATCAAGGGTTTCACGCCATGCCCGCAACAAATGATCAAAGTTTTCCAGTGGAGGAAACTTTTCCGCAAGGTTGGGCAAGGCTAGGTCACTTAAGATCTCGAGATGGCCGCGATGTGGATTCCGGTACTGAATATCCTTAATGAGAGTCACTTTCTCCAGAACGTCTTTCGTAGATTCTTTTTTGTGCTGCCTGCGATCAATAACGGATAGAGTCACTGCACCATTATTCTTAAAGAGGCAGATCGCGGGCATGCTAAACATCCGGTTA
>JAGWZD010000438.1 GCA_018968995.1 Bdellovibrionales bacterium | reverse complement strand
TGCCTGAAATGCGAAAAGCATGGGATTCGTCAGGGGGAGCTATTGAGGTCGCTTATCCTCAAATGACCGCCACCTCGATTGACTTTGGGGTAATGGAGAAGGCGCGTTCCGTAGTGACCTTTCCCTTGGATTGTGGATGGGATGATTTGGGCAGCTGGACTTCGGTAGAAATTCTAGCCTCTGAGCGCGGACGAAAGCGGGATTGGGGAGTCGCACTGGGGGGAGACGTCGTGACCGTGGAGTCCACGGGCCTTGTGGTCGATGCACCGGGAAGAACTGTGGCAACCCTAGGGGTTCAGGATTTGATTATTGTGGACTCGGGTAAGGTGATTCTAGTGGCGGATAAGTCGCGAGCCCAAGACATCAAAACGCTCGTGGATGTTTTAAAGAAGTCCAATCCTGCGTTGGTTTAATGGGAAGTTAATTTCCCGTTTTTCGCTTCTGATCGTTAATCGCTTCGATGGATTTTAGGGCTCGCTGTAAACGGGTGGCGTGCTGGAATGAATCCACATTCACGGAAGTCATGACTTCATCAGCGGATGTGGCCGTTACATTTGAAGCATAGCCGAGGGTCACTAATTCAGCAAAATCGTCCAGCCGAAACGGTGCTCGTCCCGCCTCGGGCGTTTCTAGTCGCAAAATCTCGGCGACATTGACTAGGGATACGCCCTCGCTGTTTTTTGGGTATCGAGAGAGGTGCCGAGCCATCAGGCTCATGATCAGAAAGCCACGATTTGAAATATCATGTCGTTTGCTGGGATCTTGCAGATTCTCCTCATTCATGTAGTGAATGAGTTTTTCCAGAAACTCGATATCCAATAAGGTTACTCTACCAGAGGATTCATCAGACTTCATGAAACCTGCCACGCTAAAAGCATCAATCACACTGGTCATCTTCGAGGCAGGAAGTTGTGAAATTTGATTTGCATATCGCTGCAGCAATGAGGCAGGAAGTTCAATTCCGGCCTGATCGCCATCGGTTGTGGGTTTGCCCCACCGCGTGGCTACTAGCAGTATTGCTGTCCCAATCTTCATGACATCAGGTGCGGACAGATACACGCTTTGGGCGACCCTTTTGCCATCTTTTTCATTGTAGACAAACTCGGTGCTCGCACTCTCGAGCTGTCGGATCTTGGTGCTAGCGGAACGTAAACGGGTCACCAAAGTTCGGAAAAGAATTTTAAGCCACTCCGGAACTTTATCGAGAGCTTGTTGAAAAGAGGGTCCAGAAATTTCAACGAGCTCGCATTCGCTCAGAATTTCCGCCGATGCCGATCGCGGATTTCCATCGAGAAAAGAAAGCTCTCCAATGATTTGTCCGGAACGAATGTTTTCAATTTCAATGTCGGAATCTCCTTTTTTCTTGAAAACCCGAATAGATCCGTGTCGGACCAAGTACATGGCCCCTGCATTTTCACCTTCACGAAAAAGTATCTGACCTTTCTTCAGGCGTAGCGTGGGGACTTGTGGAGGCTTATTCGTAGGGTTTTCTCCTGACTGGCTCATTTGGACGTCATCCTCCATGCACCATCCCATGTATGATCAGGAGGATGGGCAATGAGATCTTTACAGCGCTCGATGTAGAGTCGACAG
>JAGWZD010000042.1 GCA_018968995.1 Bdellovibrionales bacterium | reverse complement strand
ACATCTGGTTCACCCCCGCCGACGCGCCAAAATCCATGGCGAAGAAGTAAGAGGGTGTTGAAGTAACGGAGCTGCCCCCGCCTCTCGCAAATTTTCTCGAGAGCGCGGGGGCCAGCCCCAAGCAAAGTTCGGTTAAGGATTTACCGGCGACTCTTCTGATAGCGCTCAAGCGAGCTCTGAATAATTTGGTGAGCAACGGCAGAAGCCTCAAAGCCCGAAATGGTCACCGTTTTTCCTTCGAGTTCAGAATACCTTTCAAAAAAATGGTCGAGCTCGATTCGATAACTTGCGGGGAGGTCCTCGATTTTTTGGATGTGCGCGACGGTAACATCTCGTGTGGCCACGGCGATGATCTTGTCATCGGCCACTCCTTGATCCAGCATGTGCATGACCCCAATGACCCGGGCATCGATCAAACACCCGGGGAAAAGCTTTGCTTGGGTCATCACCAAAATATCTAAAGGATCCCCGTCCTCGCCCAGTGTTTGAGGAATAATTCCGTAATTGACCGGATAGTGCATGGCCCCATAAAGGAGCCGGTCCAACTTAATGAGTCCTGATGGCTTGTCGATTTCAAACTTGGAGCGCGACCCTTGAGGGATTTCAATGACTGCTAAAACTTCCCCAGGAAGGCCTTTCCCGGGCGAGAGGTCATGCCAAAGGTGGTTTCCCATAATAACTTGGCCTAAGCGCGGGGGTTGTGATCGTCTTTATTGCGGTCTGCCGCAGATTTATCCGCGATCTGGTGATCGGTCTCTTTCTGCTCTAGTCCTTTTTTAAAGGAGGAAATCGCCTGACCCAAGGCTGAGCCTAATTCGGGAAGGCGGCGATAACCAAAAAGAAGAACCACAAGGGTCAGAATCAAAAGATGGCCGAGGCTGAGTCCAAACATACTCTGAAGTGTAGCACGGGGGTCAACTTCCTGTCCAACTCCGCAGTAAAGCAGTGAAAATCCCCCCGCAACCCGCTTGCTCTCCAGTCCCGGGTCTGGTGCACTAGGCCCATGAAAATCAAGTTTCTCTGCCTCTCGTCTCTCCTGATTTGTGGCGTTGCTTGGGCTTCTCCCTGGGGGCAGAACATGCAAAGTCTTTTTCAGTCTCTTCAAGAGCTTCTGGTTCTTACAGGAGACGACTCTCGATATCTGGATCTCAAAAACTCGGCGCGAATCGAGTCTGCCGCAGAAGCGTTAGCAAAATCTGCCCATAGCGTCGCCGCAATGACCGAAAAATCACCCGACGCCGACCCCAGCATTGGCATCTTCGGTACGATTCTGCAGGACGAGGCTCGCCGGGGGCTTGAAGCCTTTCAGTCCGGACATCGGGAGTACGCCCGAGGAGTTTTTAAGAACCTCGCGAGCACCTGCGTGGCATGCCACTCTCGATCCCCCGCTGGGCTCAAGTTACAATGGAATTTTAGCTCGGGATTTGCCCAGGGCCTTTCCCTCCTTCAACAGGCTGAGCTTTTAGCCGCTGGCCGATCCTTTGATTCGGCCCTGACCGCCCTTGAGAAAGTCATCGCTGATGGAGATCTTGCAAAAAAGCGTCCCTCTGAATGGAACCGCGCCCTTCGATTTGCGTTGGCGATCAGCGTGCGAGTGGAGCGAAACCCCTCGCGTAGCCTTGCTCTTCTTGAAAAGGCCTTAAGCACTGGTGGAATTCCACAGTTTTCAAAGCTCGATATCCAGGATTGGACGCGTGCTTTGCAAACCTGGAAGCGAGAGAAGGACAGTAAAAAAACCGAACCCTCGTCCGAGTCAGAGCTCCACCGCGAAGCGCTCCGTCTTCTCAAACTCGCCAAGGCCGCGCAGCGATATCCCATGGATCGCGCGGGAGATGTTTTTTACCTCCGCGCGACCTCGTTATTGCACCAGCAGCTTCAAGTTGCGCCGACGGGAACTCGAAGCGGAGACGCGTTTATGGAACTCGGAATAGCTTATGAAGTTCTCCGAGATTTTGGGCTTTGGAATTTGGGAGACATTTATTTCGAAGCCTGCATTCATCGCTCACCCCACACGCAGACTGCTGAAACCTGCTACCGCTTCTTGGAAGAAAGCGTGATTGCAGGATACACGGGCTCGGCCGGAACGATTCTACCTGAATCTGTTCAAAAAAGACTCGGCTCTCTGCGACAGCTCTCTTCAGCCAAAGAAACCGGGAAAACCCCGCGCTAAAGAGATTCAAATTATGCCCTTTCTTTTCAAAATCGCCTTGTCGGCCACCATCATTGCGAGCACTTCTTGGATAGCGGGTAAAAACCCTAGAATTGCCGGATGGATTATCGCACTCCCTATTTCCTCCATGTTGGCTCTTCTTTTTGCTCAGGCAGAACATCGCGATCAGGCAAAATCGATTGAGTTTGCTCAGAGCATTTTGATTAGCGTGCCCCTATCACTCACTTTTTTTGTGCCCTTTTTGTTCGCTGATCGACTGAAGCTTGGATTTTTTGGTCTCTATGCGCTCGGCGTTGTATTTCTTACCGGCTCTTATTTGATTCAGCGCTGGCTCCTGTCCTAGATTCCTCGGTGAAAAGCTCGAGGACTGATTTCTTCAGAACCTTGCCCATGGTGTTGCGCGGTAACTCAGAAACGTCTCGCCACAGTCTGGGAACCTTGTAGGCTGCCAGTCGCTCCTTTAACCATTGCTCTACCTGCTCTATTGTTGTGCCCGCCCTCACCACTAATGCGGCCGCTACCTTTTCGCCCCATTCAGAATCGGGAACACCGACGACAGCGGCATCCATCACCGCGGGATGCACTCGGAGCTCGGCTTCAATCTCAAGCGCTGAAACCTTGTACCCCCCGGTTTTTAAAATATCCACCGAGCTTCGCCCCAAGATCCGGTAGTATCCATCGGCTGAAACTTCGACCTGATCTCCGGTCTTAAACCAGCCATCCTCAGTAAAGGCTTCTGCGGTTTCTTGTGGCTTTCTAAAATACTCTAAAAAAACAGAGCCGCCAGAAACCTGTAGCTCACCATCGACAATACGAACTCGACTGCCCGGCAGAGGTTTGCCAACCGTTCCCGGTCGTCGCTCGCCCTCAAGCGGGTTGGAAAGGGCCATTCCAATTTCGGTCATTCCGTAACGCTCTAAGAGAACCTGCCCCGTAATTTCTTCCCAGCGTTTCAGCGTCGAAACCGGAAGCGCTGCTGAGCCTGATACCATCAAGCGCAGTCGGCCCGCAGCCTCGGAGTACCGCGACCGTTCTTCTGCGCTAGCATTTTCGTAGGCATCGATCAGCTTGGAATAGATGGTGGGTACGGCCATGAAAACTGTGGGCCACCGTTTATCTCTTCCCAGAGCAATGCGCTCCCAGGTCTTTCGGGCATCAAACTTTTCAAAAAACTCTACCGATGCACCCACTGCCAAAGCACAACACAGAACGTTGATGATTCCATGAGTGTGGTGCAGAGGCAGAACATGAAGAGTGTGATCTTGCGAACTCCAGCCCCACTGATCCACCAGCACCTGAATTTGCGCCAATAAGTTGGCGTGGGTGGTGACGACTCCCTTGGGTTTACCCGTGGTGCCACTGGTATAAAGAATCTGTGCTCGGCGGGTTATCTCCAGAGCGGGCAAATCGATGCCCATCGTCGCTTGAGCGAGCATTTCTTCAATCGAAAGAATCTTCACATCTGGGAGGCGAAGCTGAAGCTCCCGGGCACGCTCGGCATGAGGGAAATCGTAAATCAGGGCGGACGCATCCGAGTCCCGGAGAGAATACTCGAGCTCGGGCAAGGGATGCGAGGTACAGAGAGGGACGTGAACTCCGCCAGCACGCCAAACAGCCCACTGGGCGCTCACATAGTGAGCGGATGGCGAGACTAACGCTGCCACTCGCGCTTCGTGAAGATCATTTGTTTGAAAGTATTGAAGAAGTGCCGAGATCAATAGGGATGTCGAGCGCTCGAGCTGCGCGAAGGTCTGGGATCTTTTTTCATCCCATAGGGCCACTCGCTCAGGGTCGATCTCACTTTTCACCCAAAGAGGTCGGACACTCGATTGAATCATCATTCGCTCCGTCGGGCGGTCGCCACGGCGACCCCAGCTTCAGTTCTTCTTAGCGCCAAAAATTCGACGCCTTTCTCTTTTAAGACTGAATTCGTCACAACCGATGAGCCCCAAGAGAGCACAAAGACCAAAAGGAAAACAGAACCAAAATGAACTCCCACTTTATGACTCATGCTTTTCAAAGCCGCTTTCTCGAGTTTAGTCTTGGCCAGGATCGATTCGCCATTCCTCTGCATCTGATTCGAGAAGTCACCGCGCTCTCCCAGGTGCGCCCCGAAGCCCAGATACCCGTCATCGATCTAACTTTACGGTTGGGACTGAAAAGTCAGGCCGCGGATGACCGGGTGGTGATCTTTTGTTCGTTTGAGCGCTTTTCGGTTGGGCTGATCGTCGATGCAGTTCAATGCGTATTTGTGCCTGCGCCAGAACAGTTTACGGCCCATGATTTTTCGCCTCAAAGTCGCCACACCGATGTCGTGGTCGGAGTCTTCCGGTTGGAAGGCCGCTCCGTGTGGATGATGAATCCCGAATCTGTTCTATCCGTTGAAGAGCAAGAAAAGCTGACGCCGACAACGAAAACGGCCGCTTAAAAAGTGGCGGAGAGAGAGAGATTCGAACTCTCGAGGGGATTTCTCCCCTGCACCCTTAGCAAGGGTGTGCCTTCGACCACTCGGCCATCTCTCCGCGAAGGTCGTCCCCACTCTAACAGCGGGAACCCCGATTTTCACCCCGTTTTTTGGTCATTCTAGCCAGGCATTGTAGCGCGGCCGAACCGGATTTCCCGGCCTTTCCTCAAAGCTGGCCTCCACGGGAAAACCCGTAATCAGCTGCACTCGTCCTGCCCGACGAACCGAATAGACCAAAAGACGCCGCCCAGCAGGGTCCCGCTCTAGGGGCACAAGGTCGGTGATGAGATCAGCAAAGCCCCCAGACTGAAGCGGATATCTTTCAATTTTCCGCGAAATTTTGGGCAAACTTAAGCCATCGAGCTCCGGGGTGGCCCGCTCCAAGAGCCGCCGTCTCCAGGCTT
The DNA here is from genome assembly GCA_018968995.1 of Bdellovibrionales bacterium. Taxonomy (GTDB): domain Bacteria; phylum Bdellovibrionota; class UBA1018; order UBA1018; family UBA1018; genus CAIOHW01. The sequence goes on along the minus strand of JAGWZD010000042.1, from coordinate 5,021 downwards.
TCCAAGCTCCAGGGTCTTGATGCAGTGCGACCTTTAGGAACAAGTAGGTTGCCCGCGACAAGAGGGTGCTTGAGCCTCGAACTGCTGGCCCAAGAGTCTCCGCCGGAAGCCCTAGGCCACGATCCACCGTGCCCGAAACCCAGCGCGCGCGCTTGTACCCAAACGGCGTGCGAAGGTTACTGAGCAGATAACCATAGGTATGAATTAAGCCCGCATGCTGATGAGTGACTCCGTCAACCTCGGTGAGGTCGGTCCGAAATTCTCGTGCGAGAGCTTGAAGAATGGGGCGGGAAACAATCTCAGCTCGAGCACCGGCGTCGAAGTTCAGCGACAGTCCCCAGGCCTCGTGCAGGGCCGGATCTTTCGCATCCAGTTCTAAGGACTGAACAATGCTTCCAGGCAGAGAGCTAAAATTTCGGACCCACAAAGCCCAGGGACAATCGCTCTCTGTTTCTCCCAATTCCGCCATAGGACAACGACCTTCAGTCGCCAGGCTTAACGGAGTAGGGTGGGCGCAGCTCCAAAAAACACCCGCCGCGCCCACAAACCAAATAAGTGAAGAACTACTTTTTCGCATTACCCTCAACATTCACCTCAATTTCAACTTCATCGCCGAGCATAATGCCGCCGGTGTCTAGAGTCTTGTTCCAGACCATTCCCCAATCCTTGCGATTGATTTTGGTCGTCGCAACAAATCCCACTTTCTCAGTACCCCATGGATCTTTACCAACCCCAGTGTACTCGACGTCAAACGTCACGGGTTTGGTCACTCCCAGCATCGTAAAGTCGCCCATGAGCTTATATTTTCCTTTTGCTGCTGAGCGAAACTCTTTGGATTTAAAGCTCAAGGTGGGGTGCTTATCGACCGCAAAAAAATCGGCTCCGCGAAGATGCTCATCTCGCTTGGCATTGTTGGTATTGATGCTTGAGGCTTTAATAACAAACTCGCCTTTAAACTTTTTCGGGCTTTTTTCGTCAAAAGAAAATTCGCCAGAGAATTCATTGAAAGTGCCCGCGGTCTTGCTGATGAGGTGCCGGATTTTAAAGTTTGCACTCGAGTGGGCACCATCGATGACGTAATCCTTTGCTTGCGCGACCGATGCAGCCAAAATCATGGCCAAGAAAAACGCGTTGAGTTTTTTCATCATAAAATGTCCCTTTATTTTCAATTTTTGTTTTTCCTCATCTTACGGCTCCGGCGCTAAAAATACAGCCCTAACTCCAGGGCCCTCAAATGACACGACGCGAACAAGCCGTCGGGGTTCGAGATAAATCGTCGATCCCCAGAAATCCTGGTGATTCTCCTAACCATTTGAGGCACTTTACATGCCGGAGGCGCCTCATGAAGCTCTACTATTCCGCTGGTTCCTGTTCGATGTCCTGCCATATGGGTCTTGAAGAGTCTGGTTTGAAGTACCAGGCGATTCAGGTCGACTGGAGTAAGCCCGATCAGAACCTCGCGGATCTTGAAAGGCTCAACCCTCTGGGCGTAGTTCCGGTTCTAATCACCCAAGAGGGCAAGGCTCTCACACAGAACGCTGCGATTCTTGAAGTCATTGCAGACCTCAAGCCCGAGTCGAAGCTTTTAGCGCCAGTAGGGAGCCCGGATCGCGCGGAGACTCTCGCTTGGCTTTCGTTTGTAGCAGCAGATCTACACAAATCTTATTCACCACTTTTCGGCCTCCAGGCGATCTCACCCAGCGAGTCCACGCAATCAGAGGTGAGGGAGTGGGCAAAGAAGAATGTGCACCAGCACCTCGCTCATGTAGACGCTCACTTGGCCGGTCGTGATTACTTGATGGGCAAGACCTTTACGATCGCCGATTGCTACTTATTTACCGTGGTCGGGTGGTCGAAATGGGTTGGCGTGAAGATGGACGCATACCCGAATCTGAACGCCTACCAAGACCGTGTGTACCAGCGCCCAGCCGTGCAGGCCGTTCTTCAAGCTGAAGGATTGTTAGATTAAAGTGGCGGAGAGAGAGGGATTCGAACCCCCGGTGAGGTTACCCCCACTCCGGTTTTCAAAACCGGCGCATTCGACCACTCTGCCATCTCTCCGCATCTGCTAGAACTCTGGGTCGAGGAGTTCTAGGTCTCTCAGTTTCGCAGCCGCACTGTCAAGCGGCCCGAGGCCCACTCAGCCGGTTAACCAGAGTTTTGCTCCCTCGCGCACAAATCCGGGGGCTCCGTCCAGGTAGCGATGAAGGGGCTCAGGAATCTCGACGCGTCCGCTAGCGTCCTGATAGTTTTCTAAAATTGCGATGAACGTGCGCCCTACGGCCAGGCCTGATCCGTTGAGCGTGTGTGCGAGCCGCGGCTTGCCCTGGGCCTCCGCGCGATAGCGAATCTGCGCGCGGCGAGCCTGAAAATCCTCGCAGTTCGAACACGAAGAAATTTCACGATAAGCCTTCTGCGCAGGTAGCCACACTTCGATGTCATAGGTCTTGGCTGCGCTAAATCCCATATCCCCAGTGCACAAAGCCATCGTGCGATAGGGGAGCCCTAAAAGCTGGAGGACCTTTTCGGCGTTAGCCGTCATTTTCTCGAGCTCATCATAGGACTTCTCGGGCTCGACAATTTTCACAAGCTCTACCTTTTGAAACTGATGCTGGCGAATCAGGCCGCGAGTGTCTTTGCCATAAGAACCAGCTTCCGAGCGAAAGCAGGGCGAGTAGGCGGTGAGGTAAAGCGGAAGTTTTCCGTGTTCAATGACCTCATCACGATAGATGTTCGTCAGCGGAACTTCAGAGGTTGGAATCAAGAAAAGCTCTCGGTCGGCTGTACCGGTCTTAAAAAGATCTTCCTCAAACTTCGGCAGTTGGCCCGTTCCGGTCATGGACTCACGATTCACCATAAATGGCGGAATCACCTCGCGGTACCCGTGCTGCCGAGTATGAAGATCCAGCATGAACTGAATGAGCGCTCTCTCCAGAGCGGCACCAGCTCCCAGGTACAAAGAAAACCTCGCACCAGAAAGCTTTCCTGCGCGCTCGAAATCGAGAACCCCGAGCTTCTCGCCCAAGGTCACATGATCCTGGGGTTCAAATGAGAACTGGCGCGGAGTGCCCCAGCGTCGCGCCTCGACATTATCATCGGCACCAGAACCGGTGGGCACCGAGGCGTGCGGAATATTGGGAATCCGCTGACTGAACTCGCTAAACTCGAGCTCTACCGCAACCAAACGCTGATCAAGAGCTTTTATCTCATCGCCAATGGCGCGAGTTTCAACCATCCGCCTCTCCGCCTCCGCTGCGGCAGCTGGATCGGTCTTTGATTTTGCCTTTAGCGCTCCAATCTCTTGTGAGGCCTGATTTCGCTTCGCCTTGAGAGTGTCGGCCTGAAGAATCAGCGACCGTCTCTCTTTTGAGATTTCCGCAACCCGAGAGACCAACGCTGGATCAGCCTTTCTTTTGCGCAAGGCCGCCTCAAGTTCACTCACTGCATCCGAAAAATATTTGGGGTCAAGCATACTCCGTTACCCTATCACAGGTTTCTCTGAATCTCTGCCTTGTCTGCTGCATCTGGCTCCATCTCCAAATACTTTTCAAAGGCCCATCTCATAGATCCCGAGTCTCCTATGGCTCGATAAACATACCCTAGGTGGCGATAGATCAGAGGATTTCCTCCGTCCAAACGAAGCGCCTCTTGATACATTGCTACAGCAGCCTCATATCGCATCAGAACAAAGTTAGCCTGCCCAGCCTGTAGCTTTGGCTCGGAGGCATTTGGGTTTTCCTTAATGGCCTGCACAAAGTGTCCCAATGCCCGCTCAGGCTCGTTGATTTGCAGAAAAGCTTTTCCGAGTTCAACCAAATTCGCCGTTGAGACATTCCCGTTTTTCAGTTCCTGCTCAAATTCGCGAATCGCCTCTTTATAGTTTCCAAGCCTCACGTAAATCTGGCCCTTACTAAAGTGAATGCTCGGATACTTAGGGTAGGCCAGATAGATTTGCCCAAGAACCATGTCCGCCTTTTCGTATAGGCCCAGATCGAGCAATACCCGATATCGCTGATACATGATATTCGCGTCACTTGCGTTTCGACTGAGATAGGCTTGATACGCTGCGTCTGCACTTTCTCTCCATTTTTTTTCTGAACCCCGAGCGAGTGCAATATCGGCCGTTAGTTTCCATGGCAGGGCGGCCTCGTTTCTGAGGCTCTTAGCCTGCTCGACGAGTTCTTCCGCCTGATCTAGCTTTCCCTTTCGGATCAGCAACGAGGCGATACCGCATAAAAGCTCAACTCTCGTTCCACGACCCTTTTGTAGTTCGCCTCGCAAATATGTGACCGCCGAGTCCAGTCCATCATTTCCAGCGATGGCCTCGGCTGTTCCTAAAATTGCCTCATGGTTTTCTGGATCTACTCTCATCGCCAAGGAGAAAACAAACGGTGCCAACTTGTAGCTCTTGGATAAGATCAAGCTGTTGCCATAGGCAAGATAGACGGAAGGGTCAATATAGGATCGGGACATCGCCTTGCGATAATGAACCTGTGCGTCGAGGTGCTTTCCTTGGCGCGAGTACCAATCGCCTAAAACCTTATCGACCACGCCCTGCTGAACGGGAAGGCGTTTAAACTTCTCCAGTGCCTTCATCGCCTCATCCCATTCAAAGCTTTGAATCAGCAGCTCAATATATCGAGCCCAAACATCCACACTTCTTGGCGCTGCCTCAGCCGCCTTTTTGTAAGCCTGGCGCGCATTTAAAACGTCTTTCTTGATGAGGTAAAAAAGATCGCCGCGCTTCACGTAGGGGATCGCGCTTTTGGGGTTCTCCCGCGACGCCTCAAGAAACTGAATCAACGCCTCCTCTACCTTGCCCTCCCGAGCTAATCGCTCGCCCTCGGCAAGATGATAAAATAACCTCGCATCCTTACGCACTGCTGGGTTTGAGTCACCGGCACGAGCCCGAAGCAGATAGTACTGCAGACTGTATCCGGCATTTTTGGGCTCTAACCGCATAGACCGCTCAACCAATCCAAGGGCAACGTCGACTCGACCCTCGGACTCTTCAACGGTAG